>NZ_JBFOFG010000005.1:0-284799 GCF_040887165.1 Enterococcus sp. C65
ACGGTGTTCATTCATCAACCATTACAATAGTTCGCCGAATTTTTTAATATAGAATTTTTTGACCATTGTCACTAATGTCAAGTAAGCTAAAATCGTTACGACTAACCAAGTCCAGTAAGTTCCTGGTAACGGCATCAAACCTAGTTCTGCACCAAAGCCTGTAAATGGCAGAATCGAACCTACAACGATTCCTAATGTCGTAATCGTAAACATCGCAAATGTCGCATTGCTTTGGATAAATGGAATCTTTGGTGTCCGTAGTGCGTGTAGGACTAATGTTTGTGACCATAATGATTCAACGAACCAACCTGCATGGAACAACGCAATAAATACGATCTTTTGTTGTGCATCTAATGTATGGAAATCTCCACCTACAACTGCTGGACAAATGATAAAGTACATCAATAAGTAGGTAGTGATATCAAAAATCGAACTCGTAGGTCCAAAATACACCATAAATTTCCCAATGCTTGATGCTTCCCATTTTTTAGGCTCATGTAGATATTCTTTATCCATTTTATCCCATGGAAGTGAGATACAAGACACATCGTAAATCAAATTCAAAAAGAGAATTTGCAGTGGCAACATTGGTAAAAATGGTAAGAATGTGCTAGCAACTAAGACGGAGAACATATTCCCAAAGTTTGAACTTGCAGTTGCCTTGATGTATTTCATGATGTTCCCAAATGTTTCTCGACCAGATAAAAGACCTCTTTCTAAAATCGTTAAATCTTTTTCTAGTAAGATCACATCGGCTGATTCTTTTGCGATATCTACTGCTGTATCAACCGAAATACCGATATCCGCTACTTTCATTGCCGGTGCATCATTGATACCATCGCCTAAAAAGCCCACGGTATGGCCATTTTGACGTAAAGCTGTCGTTAAACGAGCCTTTTGTTGAGGATTCAATTTAACAAATACTTCATGATTTTCAGCAACTTGTGCTAATTCGCGATCATCCATTTCTGAAATCTTTTCACCAGTGATCAATTCATTAATTTCCAGACCCACTTGACGACAAACCGAACGAGTGACTAATTCATTATCACCAGTTAAGACTTTGACTGCGACACCATGATCTTTCAATGCTTTTAGTGCTTGTTTCGTCGTTTCTTTTGGAGGATCAAGGAAAGCAAGGTATCCAATCAATACCATATCTGATTCATCTTTCACTGAAAATTCGCCAACTACGCTTGGGTTTGTTTTTTGGGCCACTCCGATTACACGTAGACCATCTTCATTTAAATCTCTCACTTTAGCAAGAACTGATTCTCTTTTTTCATTGGTTAATGGACTAACGATCCCATCAATGTCGATGTAATTAGAGATACTCAACATCTCTTCGATCGCACCTTTGGTAATCATTTGTGTTTTACCTGCGGTGTCCTCTACAACGACACTCATCCGACGACGTTCAAAGTCAAATGGAATTTCATCCACTTTTCGGTAATTGATTTTATCGGTTGCTAATGTTTGTTTGGCTTCATCAATAATTGCTACATCCAACAGATTTTTTAATCCTGTTTGATAGTAACTATTTAAATACGCATGGCGTAAAACACGATCATCTTCTTTACCAGAACAATCCATGTGGTATTCTAAAATGATTTTATCTTGAGTCAATGTCCCAGTTTTATCCGTACATAACACGTCGATCGCACCAAAGTTTTGGATCGCATTCAAATTTTTGATGACTGTTCCTTTTTTCGCCATCACACTAGCGCCTTTAACTAAGTTCGTAGTAACAATCATTGGTAACATTTCAGGTGTAAGACCGACTGCTACAGATAAACCGAATAGAAAAGCTTCCAGCCAATCCCCTTTAGTCAACCCATTGATAACGATAACTGTTGGTGCCATTAAAGCCATGAATTTGATCAATAACATGGATGTTTTATGAATACCAATTTCAAAGCTTGATTTGATCGGTTTTTCAGAGAGCGTTTGAGCCACATGTCCAAATAATGTTTCATTACCAACAGATACAATAATACCTTCAGCACTCCCACTGATAACGTTACTTCCCATAAAAGCCAAATTTTCATAACTAGTTTCACTCAAAGTCTCATCATCGTAAACAATCGCTTGCTTTTCGACAGGGTAACTTTCACCAGTTAAGGCAGCTTGTGAAATAAATAAATCTTTGGCTGACAACAGACGCATATCTGCAGGAATCATATCACCTGCTGATAATCGAACAAGGTCTCCACAAACGATTTCTTCCATTGGAATCTCAGTATAATCACCGTTACGTTTAACTGCTGCGGTTACTTTTACCAATGATTTTAATTTTTCTGCGGCTTGGTTAGAGCGAACAGATTGAACCAACGTCATCGTTCCACTGACGATGACCATCGTAAAGATGATAATCACTCCAAATAAATCTTTATCCCCAGGAGCGGCTAACACGTATTCTGTGATAAATGAAATCACTCCGAGTGCAATCAATACCAAGGTGAATGGTGTAATATAAGCTTTTAAAGCTTCTACAATAAAGGGTGTTTTCTTCCCATAAGAGATTGAATTTTCACCATATTTTTCTCTTGATTCTTCAATTTGTTCGTCTTTCATTCCTTGATCAGTCGAATGAAAGAAGTTCAATAATTCTTGTTTTGTCTTTCCTGCAAATGCAGCATACATTTTTTGTGTATCTCTCTTTTTTTCCATCTCATTTTTCTCCTTAGACCCAGTAAATATAAGCAATACTTATTTAAGCTGGGTTATTTTTAGTTAGTTGAGTAATGGAGAAAATGCTGTATTTAAAGGGGCTGAAAACAGATAGATAATAGCCTCAGCCAGCAATTTCTCTCGCATTATTTTCTTCGCAGGACTGTCATCCATTTGTTCTCATCTCCTTTAACTTGATAAAATTGTTCTTGTTTCTCTTTCGTTTTAAAAGCATCAACTTCCCAACGAAACCACCTCCATTTTTTGTTTGTTAGGATTGTTTCAACACAAAAAGACCTTTCATCAAAAATTCAGCGAAAGGTCGAAAAAGCACATAAAAAAAAGCTTCTTTGATCTCATCGTTGAGTTTTGACACTGTACAACGTAAAAAGCAATTCCTTGCTTTTAGCTACCTTATGAAAAGCCTTGTCTCGACAATTCCTGTTCTACCCATTGGCGTCTCTCGACGTTTTTGGGCAGTAGCCTGTGTTTGTATAGGAGCCTCACCTAACAAATCCTATTTAGTTTTCCTTCGTAAATATAACAACTTATGCACCGATTGTCAAACTTATTTTTTGCTTTTTCCAAACATTTATGGTAAATAAATTGTTTTTGATTGATGGGATTAGAAAATTCTTATTGAATTTAATAGCCCGCATGTTGATCAGCTTTTTCACTTTGATTGTGGGTTTACTCAGACACCAGTATAATAAAGGTATAACAAAAAAAGGGGTGTATCAGATGGAACGTACATTGGTCATTATCAAACCGGATGGTGTCAGACGTCATTTAATTGGGCGGATCATCCAACGATTTGAAGAAAAAGGATTAGCAATTACTGAAATGAAGTTTGCAACAATGACAAAAGAACTCGCACAAGAGCATTATCATCACTTAAGTGGTCGGAGCTTTTTCGATGAATTGATTGATTATATGACCTCGGGACCAGTAGTCTATCTTGTTTTAGCTGGAGAGGATGTCATCGATATCGTCCGTAAGATGGTCGGTGCAACTAAAGCTGTAGATGCTGTTCCTGGAACGATTCGTGGAGATTATGCCTTACCTGGAACTGAAAATATCATTCATGCATCTGATTCAAGAGATGCTGCAACCAATGAAATCAATCGTTTTTTCCCATTATTCGATACAAAAAAGCAAAAATCTGAGATCGTTCATCCTGAATGACCAAACAGATTTGCTCTTACTGATAGTTGAGTGAAAGAGCAGAAAAGTACCTGACAGTTCGTTTAGTCAATGATTGTTGCAAGGTCTTTTCTACTCTTATTCACTTGTCTTACTTATTCTTGTTCTATTTTTGCAATCTGTTCAAACAACATCATTTTTTTCTCTTCTTCTTTTATCACTTCCAAGAGTTTCTCTTCAAGACGTTTGCGCTCTTTCTTGCCTAGGGTATATTCGATGACCGTAAAAAAAGTATTCAACTCTTTTGAAAGTGGTTCACCTAAGGCTTGTGCAATTAGCTTTCTGTAGTATTCTGTCATCAAACTTTCATAAATGATTGTTGATTTTTCTTTGTGTGCCAAACTGCGAGACATATCGAGGTTGATACTACGCGCTTTTTTGAAACGTTTTTTATCGATATAATAAAGCGTGAGATTCATTAAAAATGTAAATAAATAGTCTTCATTCAAAGAATCGGTCATTTGTCGCATTCTTTTTTTGATTTTCAAGTAATGATTGTCTAGAAATGAATCACTGAAAATATAGGGATACTTGGAAAGAATATCTAACTCAAAATGACCATATTCCCTGATTTTCATAAAGTATTCTTCAATCGTACGACACTCATATCCTAGAAATTCTAATTGCAACTCCATTTTTCCATTCGTCTGCCAAAACATCTGTAGATTTAACATTAAATAGTATAAATCAGCTGTTTTTTTATATTGCTTTCGGTTGTTGGCAATTTCCTTATAAGGATCAAAGTTCTCTTCTTGGATTTTATTTAAAAGATGCCGACTTTTCTTCGTTTTTTTGGGTTCTTCAAGCTGATTACGTAACCATTCATATTCGGCCAAAGAAATATTTAAGCGTTCCAAGAAGGCTTTTAGTGTACAAAAAGAGATCTTCTTTACGGTATGATTTTCGATTCCTACTAGAGATGTTTTAGAACAGATTCCCTTTGCTAACTGTGTTTGTGTCAACTTTCGATTCACTCGAAGTTGCTTGATTAATTCTCCATCATACATAATTGATCGTTACCAAAACCAATAACTGAGTGAGTGCCATGTACGAAACAGTTGATCTTTCATCCTTCTTGTAACACTTCTACAACACGTATCACATGACCGTTTGTATGATAAGAAATGTTTAGCCAAAGTGTTGAAAAATAAATTAGCTGCTTGGATCTGTGCTTCTATATGTACATGTTCGTTCATTGCCAGTTGTTGTTTTGATTAAACGTTTCCCCTCCTTGTTGTTTCTGATTTTTATTCTTCGGTCAACCTATAGCTGACAAGTTTATCCTGTTTTCCTTTTCTATTTTTATTTGATTCAACTGAATTCAGCCATCATTTTTTACACCTATCCAAATTTCCTCGGATTTTTCACTTCCAAAAGAATCGCTGTAAAAAATTTGTTTCCTTCACTAATTACATACGCTAAAATAAAAAAGTTTACGAATTATATAAAAAAAACTTCCAAAAAAGTGAAAACAAATCGACTTTTTTGGAAGTTTTATCAACTATTCATTTAATTATTCTCATCTGTTTCTGCAGGGTAAAGGTTAGTCGTTGTTTTATTTCCATTTTTAGAATAAACACTCGTGGACTTGCTTCCTTTTTGTTTTTCAATGGTTTCATTTTTCTCTGCATCATTTTTATAATCATACTTTTTAGGATCAATCGTTTTAAAGTTATCTGGTACATAGAAACGTAATAGATTCTCTTGATTCAACTTATCAGATAAACTTAAAGCCGTTTTGACTTGATTCTGATCTTTTTCCACTTCTTTTTGGATACCAGCTTTTTTAGGATCAATGATTTCCCCTGTTTGGTTATCATAAGTTTTTCCATCTAAAACGGTATATTTAGGTGTCACAAAATTACCATTTCTAAAGGCAACCAACTGATCATGCTGTGGTGAAAGCAAATCTGTACCAAAATGGATATAGTCTTTATCATTGATTCCTACTAAGTGTAACAGGGTAGGTAACACATCAATTTCGCCACCATATTCATGATTGATCTCACCTTTTTTATAACCTGGAATGTGGAACATCAATGGCACTCGCTGCATTTGAGCATTATCAAAATCATCCCAAGTAGTAGGGTCTTTTCCTAAGGCTTTCGCCAAGTCTTTATTATCCGTATTGGATATTCCAAAATGATCTCCGTAGATGACAAACATCGAATTTTGATAGATACCGGATTTTTTCAAATACGTAAAGAATTGTTCCAACGATTGATCTAAATAATGAGCTGTCCGGACGTAATCATCTACTCTGCTATTGCCAGTCTTCAATGATGGGAAATTAAAATGTTTATCGTCTGTATAGTATGGCGTATGATTAGTTACCGAAAGAAACTTAGTATAGAACGGTTGTTGTAAATGTTCCAAATATTTAGCTGATTCTCTGAATAAGTCCTTATCTAAAATACCATATCCCAACGTTTCATCTGAACTATTGAAATAAGAACGATCAAAGAAGTTGTCATAGCCTAAATTTTTATACACATGATCTCGGTTCCAGAAGCTCCCGACATTCCCATGGAAAACCGCGCTCGTATAGCCTTGCTGTTGCGCCAAGATTGCTGGAGCAGCTTGGAACGTGTTATCTGAACCTAGCTCGGTAAACAAAGAACCTTGTGGTAAACCAAAAGTTCCCGTCTCTAACATATTTTCTGCATCACTTGTTTTTCCTTGTCCAACTTCATGGAAGAAATTGTCAAAGCTGATCGTTGATTGATTCTTATAGATACTATTTAAGAATGGCGTTACTTCTTGACCATCTACCTTCATATTGATTAGAAATTGTTGGAAGCTTTCTAAATGCAGGACAATGATGTTTTTCCCTTTAGCCACGCCAAATGTTGCTGGATTAGGAGCAGCATAATGATTTTCGGTGTATTTTCTCACTTCTTCCACACCATTACTACTTGCATGCGCACGAACACTACTTGTCATCCCTGTTTTGATAGCATCGTAAATAGTATAGGCATCGATTCCCAAATATTTGACGATGTAAGAACGGTCAAACGTCCGTTGCAACAATTGGGGACGATTTGCTTCACTAAGCGCTAAATTTCCTGAAAAAATCAACGCTGACAGACAAGTAACTGCGATCGCCACTGGTTTAGAGACTGCAGGACTTTTTACTGGTATTTTTTTAACAAACATCCAGATGATGAGTCCTACAAATACTAATATATCCAACCAATACAAAATGTCATGAGGTCTCATTAATGCAAAGGAACTTCCTGATAAACCTTGTGAAACTTTAGAAAAGCCTAGAATAGACTTTACGGTCACGAAATCTGTAAATTCTCGATAAAAAATAATATTCAAATAAAGCAAAAGCGTATTTAAAATATCAATGATTAAAAGAACAATCAATGCGGGTTTCAATTTTTTTATATATAATGCTAAACCAAAAAACAACAATGTCGTTGCAATTGGATTAATCCACAGAATAAAGTATTGGATGCTGCCTTCAACGCCCAATGAAAAATCAACGTAATAGGCAAAGATCGTTTTCAGCCAAAAGAAAAAACTAGCTGTCAAAACAATCAGCAAACGATTTTGGCACAATTTTTTCAAATGTGTCACAAGTATCACTTCTCTCTTTTATTTTTTTTTATTCTGCTCCTAAAAAATGAAAATTTCCTAAAAAAAGGGTTATTTTAAGATTTTTTTTAGAAATGAAGGGAGCAATTATGGATATCTATGCCAAAAAAAAGAACCCCTCAGACTAAATATGTCCATCCTGAGGAGTTTTTGTTAGCTGTTTTTGTTTTGGTCAACCTGAACTACAATAGTTCTAGTTATCGAATGAAGCAAGAACAATCAGTCAAATATTCAGCAGAAAACAGTAACTTAGTAAAAACAAATGAACTTTCATCATTTCAAATGAATGACTATCATGCACCTCTCAGTACTTGAGCTGGAAAAGACGGGCTGTCTCATCTATTTCCCAGTTTGCGTACTCTTACTAAAATACTCGTGTTACTTTGCCTTCTGTTGCTGACTTGCTTTGCTGTTTTTTGTGCTATTTTTAGTTGTACGACTCGATTGTGTCTTGGACTTACTTTGGGTCGTACTTTGAATTGTTTCCGAACGTTCAGAAGAACTTTCCTGAGTCGTATCAGAATTTTCTTTGACTTCTTTATTCATCTTTATCCAATCTTTCAGACGGGTACTAACAACCTCACGATTCACCTTATCTGAATAGCTGGTTATTACTTTTCCGTTCTTTAATCGAGCTAGTTTTTCTCCGTCATTGGTTAAAAGTAAGACGGTCAAATGTTTATCGTTGAATTGATATTGTCTTAACGAAATAGCACTTAAGACATCATCAATATTGATAAACTGATTACTTTCCTTGTCTTTTGGCAAATAAAGCTCTAATTCTCCCTTATCATAGTTGGCTACTATCTTGTAATCCTTCCACCAATAAGTAGAAAATTCCTTTTTAAATTTATCTACTGATTCTTTACTTGCAATGATTTTTTCTGTTTCTAGTTGAGCGATATCTGCTGTCATTTTTCCTGAAACTGCGGCTGATAAAAAAAGCAGTAAGAAAAAACCAACTAACCAAAAGAGAAGAAAAGGACGTTTTTTTCTCATACCTTTCTCCACTCCCATTCAAATTTGCCTATTCCATTATATACAAAAAATGAAGAGTAAAGACAAAAAAGTAAAAAAAGATATTAAATAACGAAAATTTTTTTATAAATAACCCATACTGATGGATCGTTTTATAAAAAAGGTTGTAACTAAATTTATAGTAAAGCAAATTTAGAACGTTTCTAAGATCATACTTTCACCAAAAAAACGTTATAAGTACATTGAAAATAACCTGAAACTTACAACACTTGAGACTGTTAATCATTTACAACAATTACCTTTTGGATTAGTTTTGATAAACAATTTTGTTAATTGCATGCTTCGATTTATTTACCTTCGTTTTGGCTTGCTCTTTTCTTGAATAGACTTGAATAGACAGATTTCACTAATTTCTGTCCCCCTTGTTTACTTGATTACCCGAAAGTTATGATTCACTTCAGCATGAATTTGTTGATGTTTTCTTAAATAATCAGCAATCAGTTCAGTCATATCGATTTGGATTTCACGAATGATTTTATCGGCAGAGAACATGTGATAATTCCCACCACCGACCGCTCTGTACTGATTCATGACTACTTCCAGCTCTTCCTCAGGATGGATCGGTTTGCCTGCTCTGGCTAATTTAGTGATCCTTTGCCCTACTGGTTGACGTAAATCGATCTCATAATCAATGCCCTCATACATGTCATAATTATAATACTGTGGTTTAGGTTCAATGAACGCAGGATTAAATACGATCTCGCCTGATTCTATTGCCAAGAAGTTTGCTGTTTGTTCTAAGGCATCTCTTAGATCCTGTCCTGTAATTTTAAGAACTGCTAAAGTATTAGGATAAATATAATTGGTAATAATTTCTCTCATTGTAATAGTTTCATTGAATCCTTGACCTTCATTGTTGAACAGAGCCGTTCCAGAAATCGATACTCCGCTGGCAGCCATTTGCACCTGATTAATAAACTCAATATAAGGATGTTCCACGATTCGTGCTTGCATCGGATCAGTGATTTTCATGTCTCCTTGTACCTCTCCCACTGGTTGATCAAGCCATGTTTGCAATTCATTTTCTGTTTTTTGAACAAGTGAAAGAATATCTTCATCTGCCTCGTCAGTTACTAAGGAAATCAGTTCTGCTTTTCCGTCCGAAACACGATAGCCATTAACTGTTCTTTCCAAGGATAATTCGATTTTACCTAAAAATTCGCCACGATAGCCCGGTTGGATAATCGGCACACCATTTACCTTCGCAGCAATCACTCGATGTTGGTGCCCAGTAATCAACGCATCCATCCCAGCTACTTCTTGGAGTAGTTGGAAGCCTTCATTTTCGCCAGTCAATGCTTCGGTGGGTTCGCCAGTCTCTAAATCTTTCTCGAATCCACCATGATAAGCTACAACCACTACATCTGCTAATTCTCTAAGTTTAGGTACATACTGTTTCGCTGCTTCAACTGCAGAAACAAATTGTAGGTCTTTAATTGTTTCAGGTTGTTCCCAATGGGGGATATATTGCGTGGTCAACCCTAAAATCGCCACTTTGATCCCTTGTTTTTCAATCATCACATAGGGCTGTCCAAAATAAGGATCGCCTTTGCTCGTTAAAATATTAGCAGATAATACAGGATGCTGATAACTAGCGATAGCTTGTTCTAAGTAAGATAAGCCATAATTAAATTCATGATTTCCTAATATACTAGCGTCCACATCCATTTCATTTAAGACATTCGTTAATTCTGAGACGTGGTGATCTTGTTGTTTTGCTAAGTAGTAACTAAAAGGTGACCCCTGAATGAAGTCACCGTTATCAATGACATAAAGAGGGTCTGGGCTAGCTTCTCTGATTTGTTTGATCCTACTAGCAATTTTTGCATAGCCATAAGGTTGTTCTTGATCCGTCGCATAGTTCGTTGGATAGATATATCCATGGACGTCACTAGTTGCTAACAATGTTATTTTCATACTTGTCTCCCATTTCATGCGACTGAACCAAAACTTGCCTCAGTCTCTTTTAGTCTCTCTAAAAACGAATAAACGGCGTTCAAGAAGCAACTCCTCAACAATAAGCGATGATTTTCTAAAATATGAGGAGCTATTTTAAAAAATTCTCTCTTATTCGCTCGGAGTTGAACGCTTCTCTCACAGCCTCTTGTTCACAGCGAGACAAAAGCAGCATCTTCGAAAAATAAGCCGAAATTGACCCAAAATTTGAGAAGAAAATTTCGGAAACTCCTTCTTATTTCTTGATGTTAAACACTTTTGTCACAACCGCCTAAAGCAAACAAGCTAACGTTCTTAACGTTCTTTCGTTCGATTGTTTATTGATTCCAAGCATCTTCCAATTGAGGAACGGAATCTTTTATCAGTTTCTTCGTATCTTGATTCGTATTCGATAAAATGTTTTCCATGATCGAACGTACCTCATTATAAGCAGGATCTGCGTTTTCAATCACAGGGATCGAGAATAGATCAGAAGTAGCTGCTTCTAAATATTGTGGTACTTTTGTTTCTGTAGAATTCTTGTATTCATCACTTTCAAGAACCGATTCAACGATTGGCATATAACCAGTCATATTTGCCCAATACAGTTGGTTTTCCGGTTGCGCTAAAAATTTCATATATTCAAAAGCAGCTGTGCGTTTTTCAGCACTGGCACTACTGAACATATAGATATCCGTTCCTTGTTGCAAATTGATTTTTTCAGGACGTGGCGCAACGCCATACTCAAATTTTCCTTCAGTATCTTTTTTCACATAACCTTCTCCAGCAATCGAGCCAACAAACATTGCCACTTGTTCATTTGCAAAAGGACCTGACAAGTACTTATCCGATCCAGCAATTCGGAAATAACCATCTTTGACGCCCTCAGCATAGTAATCGATCACTTTTTGTGATTCTTTCCCATCTAAAGCTAAGTCTTTGTCAAAATCAACACCTTGATTTTTCATACCGATCGCATAGTAGTTATTCAATGAATCAAACCCAGCACCCACCACTTGCCCATCTGATTTTTCATAGATCGTTTTTGAAGCTTCTTTTAATTCTGCTAGTGTCGTCGGCACTTCAACGTTATATTGTTTTAATAGATCTGCATTGTAGAAAAGCATTTCCGTTGATTTGTTAAAAGGGATACCATATTGCTTGTCATCAATTTTAGCACCTTCTAATAATGAATCACGGATTTCTTCCTGATCCTTCCAGCCAATCGTATCATTTTCGATATAAGGGTTTAAATCAACCAACATCTCATCTTGAGCGGCATTCCATAGCCATCCTGGATAAGCTTGAGTGATTGTCGGCAGATCCTTAGGTGAAGGTAATGTCGAATTGATTTTTGCTTGAAGATCCGAATATTGCGATTGATTTTGCAACTCTACCTTGATATTAGGATTTTCTTTCATGAAGTCATCTGTAAGTTTCGTTAATGCTTCTTCTTGCGCACCATTCATCGCATGCCAAAAATTGATCGTTGTCTTTTCATTGATTTCTGTTACGATATCCTCACTTGAACTATCTACCTTTTCATTCTTTCCACAAGCACTTAACGCAAATACTGCTGCTGCAGCCACAAACACAGAAGCCCATTTTTTCATTTTCATCTTCTTTTTACTCTCCCTTTTCTCTTATAAAATAATTTGTTCGCCACGTTTTGGCAAAATTCTTTCTCCATAAGGATTGACTAATTTCTCGGGTTTTAACGTATGGATCGGCACTAACACTTTTGGTTGTATCTTGTCGATGATTTCAGCTAAATCAGCTGGAAATGCGTGTCCAGACAGCGATAATCGAACAAATTCAACTTGCTTTTCAGCTAAAATCTTTAAAAAGACAGCATATTGTGGATCAAAATCTCCCAATGGTTGGGCATCACTATGAATGTATAAACCTCCTCCTTGCAAGTTTTCTATATTATCAACGACTTGCCAAACAAAAGTTGTTTCATCGTTGCGTAAAACTTCGTAGGGATATTCTAATTCTGACTGAAGAATCGGAATGACTGGACTATCCGTTAAATAGTAATAGGGCACATCCATTCCTAGAACTTCTTTCATTAATGCAGCCATATTCGCTTCTAAAACCATCGTTCGCGGGGATTGTTTCACCAGCATTTCAAAGCGTTTAAGGTTTGCTGGGTACCCATTGAAAGTAATTTGACGATTAGGATATTGATCGACCAGTTCACAAAAGCGCTGAACTAGCTCTTCTTCCGTAGCAATTGGCGTTTGTTCGCTTATTTCTCGGTCAGGAAAACTGATGCTGACGCCTTCCATCATCAATAAGTCAGTCTGAAATGATTTTTGACTAAACGTTTCTGTCATTTGCCGGTCATATCCATGAAGACGCAAGTCACCAGTGTAAGTCAAGAATCGGTCAGGCGTTTTGATTAGTAAAGCAGCTGCACCATACGCATCATGATCGACTGGTAGAATCTCCACACTGATTTCTCCGATCTGGACAGTTTCATAAGGAGATAATCCATTCATTTCACGTATAAACCCTTCTTTTTCAAAAGGAGAAGGAATCAAGAAATCGTTGTTTCGATGAAGGGAATGTAAGATTTGCTTCGTTTCATTTAAAGTGTATAAAGGAATTGCTGGATCAAGATAATTGATCATTTTTGAATGATCTAAATGAGCGTGAGATAAGAAAACGGCTGTATGCTGATACGGCTCTCTTTCTCCTGCTTGTATGTGCTGTACTTGATCAAACAGCCTTGGATCATATAATCCATTCAAGTCAGGAATCAATCGATGTTCAAGCAATGTATTTAAAGATTCATCAGCTAAGTCTAATTCTGGACGGTACTCTGTGCCAAAATCAAAAAAGATGTGTGAATCGTGGTAGGCAACTTCAATGATCGTTCCACCGATCGTTAAGATTCCGCTATGGAAAGTAATCACTGTTTTATCCTTTGATTCCATTTTTCGCCACTCCTCGTATAATTTCTTTTCTAAAAATCAAATAAATAATCAAAATCGGGATAACTGTTAACGTCGCCGCCGCCATTTGTAAATGAACATCACTCCCACTTTCAGAGGTAAAAGCAGCTAAACCATTATTTAACAGGCGGAATTTTTTCTCGTTCGTCACAAGCAGTGGCCATAAAAATGAATTCCAACTTGAAATAAACGTCAAGATACCCACCGTGACTAATGCTGGTTTAGACATCGGCACTAAAATTTTCCAAATATACTCTAGATCACTGGCACCATCGATTTTAGCTGCTTTATAAAAGGTACTGGAAATACTCTTTAAATACCCGTTCAAATAATAAATATAAAAAATACTGGTCAAGAAAGGAATGATCAATGCACTATAGCTGTTTAGTAATCCCATTCGTGAAATCGTATTGTAATTCGTAAAAATAATGGACTCATAAGGAACCATTAGTAATGAGATCATGATCCCGATAATCAATTTTTTAAAACGAAATTCCAGACTTGTTAACGCAAAAGCCGCTAAAACAGATGTGATGACTGTAGCAATCGTAGTTACTAACGAAACAAAGACGGTATTGAAGAAATAACGTAAAAATGGCGCTTTTTCAAATACCTCCGTATAATTTCCCCATTGAAATGATGTTGGCAGTATGGTTGGCGGAATACTCGTTGCCTCACTATATGTCATCAACCCAGCTAAAATCATATAAATAAATGGAAAAATCGTTACGATCCCTAAAATTCCGATAAATAGCAATGAGAGTCCTGTAACAACTTTTTTCATCCTCTTCTCCCTACTTTCTTCAACAATTTATTTTGAATAAATGTGATCAGTAAAATGACGAGGAACAAAATGACCGTCGCCGCCATAGCGATCCCTGGTCGACCAGCGATGTGGAATTTATCGTAAATATAAAAGACCGCTGTCGTAGCACTTTTGGCGATCCCTGGCTGCCCACCAAACAAAGCATAGACTTGAGTATAGACTTTAAACGCTCCGATGATATTGACAGTCAACAAGAAGGTGATCGTTGGGATCAATTGAGGAAACGTGATCCGACTAAAAATCTCCCAAGCATCTGCTCCAAACATTCGAGCAATTTTATAATGCTCTTCGTCAATATTTCTTAAACCAGCCAATAAGATAATGATATTGAATGCGAGACTGGTCCAAACCCCAAAGATGATCAACGTTGTCATACTCATCGAAACATTATCTAACCAATTGATTGATTCAAATCCTAAAAAATTCAGCAAATAATTAATGAGCCCATAGGACCCGTTGAAAAAATAGCGAAAGACGATCCCGATAGCAATCGTACTTGTCACATAAGGCATGAAAAAAATCGTTTCAAAAAAAGTCTTATGTTTCACTTTTTCAAAGATCACCCAAGCGATTCCCAGTGAAAGGAGCAATGAAATAGGAACAACTGAAAAAGCAAACAATGCGGTGTTTCTTAATGCTTTGATAAAGACTGGGTCTGACAACACACGCTGATAATTCTCAATTCCTGCAAATTGTTGATTGATTAAGGAGCCTTTTTGAAAGCTCATCGCTAGTGAACGGAACAACGGATAGATACTGAACAAAACAATAATGACCAATGATGGCAGTAAGAAGAACCAAGCTTTCGGTTGATTTTCTGGATCATATGCTTTTTTGAACATTAGTACACCCGCTCCCCTTCTTCATCGAAAAGAAACATTTTATGGTACTGGAAATCAAAAGAGAGTACCGTATCTTCCTCGATGAGTTTTTCAATACTAACGATCGATTTCAGACGTTTCGCAGCGAGCGAAAAATTCAAAATCTGTTCACGTCCGATCAATTCAACTCCAGAAACTTGTACTTCGAACAATCCGTTAGTCGTTGGAAAAACGTCTTCTGGTCGAATCCCTAAGATATATTTTCCATCCACTAATGGTTTTCTTAATTGAGCGGATTCCAGTTTCGTCAGAGGAATTTGAAAATCCGTATGGCTGATTTTCCCTTCACGAACATTGACCTCGACCGGTAACGTATTGATGATCGGGTTACCGATAAAATTGGCAACAAACAGGTTAGCCGGGTCTAAGTATAAATTCTGCGGAATATCATTTTGTTGAATCACACCTTCATTCAGTAAAATGATTTTGTCACTAATCGAAAGTGCTTCTTCTTGATCATGCGTCACAAAAATCGTAGTGATTCCAACTTCTTTTACCAAACGACGAATTTCTTCTCGTATCTTTAATCGCAAGCGTGCATCCAAATTACTTAAGGGCTCGTCTAATAATAAAACTTCTGGTTTCTGGACTAAGGCTCGTGTAATAGCCACACGTTGTTGTTGTCCACCTGATAAAGTCCCTGGTTTTTTATCTTGGAGTTCTTCGATATTCGTTAGTTTCATATATTCCTGTGATATTTTTTTAGCTTCCGCTTTTTTGATTTTGTTTTCGCCAACCGTCAATGGAAACATAATATTCTCAACCACAGTCATATGCGGGTATAAAGCATAATTTTGAAATACAAAACCAATATTCCGATCTTTCGGTTCCGTTCGTACCACCGACTCTCCACTAAAACGAATGTCCCCATGACTAGGGCTTAATAACCCCGCAATCAAATTCAAAATCGTTGATTTTCCACAACCACTAGGGCCAAGCAAACAAACCAAATCCCCTTTTTCGATTTGAAAATCAACAGACTTCAGTGCTTCAAACCCATTATCGAATACTTTCTTCAGATTGATAACCTCAATCATTTTTCATAGCCCCTCACGTAATAAAATTTCTTTTTACAGGTGTTAATAATTTCTACCTTATAATCAATGCTAACGCTTCTATGTGTAGATTGATTTAATTCTGTGTAAATATCTTGAAAAGAAAACCATCTGCTCACACTTCCTCCAAAAAAGATAACGTTCGTATTTTAATCATATAGAAACGGTTACAATTGATAAAAAATAAAAAAATCACTTAAAAAGCATACTTACTTTATAAAGATATCAAATAACATTCTTTATTTATATACATTCAAAAGCGTTTTCATTGTATTCTAATTTTTCAAACAAACAAAAATATTCCTCTTGACCGTTTATTAAACGGATCAAGAGGAACGTTGACTTTTTTATATTGTAAATTGGTTGGTATCAGATAGTTTTTTAAACCAGTGACCAGATTTTTTGATCGTCCGTTTACCATCATTCGCTAAATCAACGGAAATAAATCCATAACGATTTTTGTAAGCATTGGTCCACGACCAGTTATCCATACACGTCCACATATGATACCCCAAGCAATTAGCACCTTCTTCGATTGCTTGGTGAACATATTTTAGATGTTCTTGGACAAATTCAATGCGATAATCATCGTGGATCATCCCATCTTCTTCGATAAAACGTGCTTCATTTTCAACACCCATACCGTTTTCAGAAATGAAACAGTCAATATTACCATAATGGTCTCGAACATTGATTAAGATATCATAAATTCCCTTTTCATAAATTTCCCAACCACGATAAGGATTCATTTTACGATTTGGCATTTCATAATTATCAAAATAATCTTCTGGCATTGGTCCATTTTCATGATCAATCGGTGTTTCTTTCGCTTTGACTCTTCTTGGTTGGTAATAATTGATCCCTAATAAGTCAATGGTATTTTCTTTAATGATCGCTAAGTCATCTTCTTGCATCGCTGGTACCATGTCTAATTCTTTCACAATGGCGATCAATTCTGGTGGGAACTCACCTTTAACTGCTGGATCAAGAAACGAACGATTAAAAAAGGCATCAGCTAATTTAGCTGCTTTGACATCTTCTGGGTTGTTTTCATCCCGAGGATAGCTTGGTGTTAGATTCAAAATGATTCCGATTGAGCCATCTAATGCCATGGAATGATACGCTTTGACGGCTAATGCAGAAGCCAGCGCTTCATGATAGCCTACTTGGATCGCCTTTTTCATATCGGACTCTTCCGGGTAATGCCAACGGTAAAGATACCCAGCTTCAACTGGCACGATTGGTTCATTATGGGTAAACCATTTTTTGATTTTCGTCCCAAATAATTCAAAACAAATCTTAGCATACCTTTCATACGCTTCAACCGTTTCCCGATTAAGCCATCCGCCTTTTTCTTGCAAAGGCATCGGCATATCAAAATGATATAAATTCACAAATGGTTCAATGCCATTAGCGATCAATTCATCGAAATACGCATGGTAAAAATCAACAGCTTGTTGATTCACTTCGCCAGTCCCTTCAGGAATCAGGCGACTCCATTGGATCGAAGTACGAAAACTATTGTGTCCAGTTTGTTTCATTAATTGAACGTCTTCTTTATACTTCGTGTACACTTGTGATGTCTTTTCAGGACCTACTTGATCAAAGAACTTTTCTGGTTCTTGGCTAAACCAATAATCAAAAATATTCTCTCCTTTACCATCGCCAGCAATACGACCTTCTGTTTGTGGGCCACTTGCGGCTGATCCCCACCAAAAATTACTTGGAAATTGATAATTTGTCATCCACTCACACCTTCTATTAAAGAGTTCAGTTTATTTGCTAAATAATACTTGTTCCCTACTCAATATAGCAAACGTTTACACCAGTTACAAGTTAATTTAGCAAACGTTTTATTTAGTGGAAACGACTCGTACACCCCTACTTTATTTGCTGTACTGAGCAAACCAGTTCTTTTGAAGGGGAGTTGACATCTGTAAAGAAATGAGATTGAATAGAAGAGACATAACCACCTTTTTTCAATGGAATAGACAAAAGCTAGTATTCCTAAATCTTATAATAGAAGCTATACTAATTTATTAGTCACAGTAAACGCAACGACAGAAACCCAGCCAACTTGGTTGACTAGCGGATTCACACCGTTTGTAGTTAAAGCTGTATCATACAATGGAGGAAATATTTTGAAGAAATTAGTCATCATGGTTCTTTCGCTTGTCAGCTGTTTTACTTTATCAGGATGCAGCCTATTCGGTGGATCTGGTAACTCAGCAGACCAAATGACAGATTCATCGACTCTACAAGCTGAAAAAGAGGATATCAGTAACAGTAACTATTCATTAAAAGTCCGCAAAGACATGAATTTAGTCAGTGGGCAAATCATTTTTAGCGATCATAAAATGGAATGGACACGTACCTATACAGGAACTGAAAAAGATACCGCAAGTACTTCTCAAGAAAAAACAGTACTCAATGATATCAAGATCAAGACCGAAGCAGACACTTATACCATCTCTGGTAAAGAAGATGGTAAAGAAGTATCCGTTACCTTCAAAAAGATCGGAAACTACCGAATCGAAGATCAGGACGGAAATATTTATAGTTTGTAAAAGACCTAAAAAGACCGACTTGACCTGATCAGTAAAGGAAAAACTTTTAGAACAGCTTTTATTTTTGAAAAAACTTGCAACTGTTCTGGCTGTTTTCTTGTCACTTCGTACAAAAAAACGAGAGCTGACATGGCTCACTCGCTAGGAATTAACCGGAATTAAGAGAAATTGTTAATTTCTCTTAATTTTTTTGTTTCTGCCATTTCTTTCTGGTATATTGGGTAAGCACAATGTGATAAAGGAGAAAAAAATGAGTATATTTGATAGTCATGATTATTGTACTTGTACAACCAGTAAAAATATTCATACCGAATTTAGTGATCAAGGAAGCTTAAGTATTTGCGATCACTGTCATAAAACTGTAAAAGATTCATTTAAGTCATTTGAATCCTATACGAAAGAAAGACATGCGGATGTTTTAACTGTTAAATAAAGTCTCGGCCTTATTTTGTATAAGTATGGCAGGATACCAATAGGTCAAAAGATTTGAAGAGGTCAAAAGACACGTTCAAATCTTTTGATCTATTTTTACTATCTTTTTCACTTAGCCAAAAATAGATTTTTCCTTGATAAATTGATTACTATCGAACTGTGTTCTTTCGAATCATGTCTTTTCAGGAACCGCTCTATCAAAAACAAGCTGAAAAACCGCCAAATCGTTTCGACTATCTTGGAGGTTTTCCAGCTTGTTTCTTAAAATGAACGATGTCATCATCTTTTTTAAATGGAACATTATGACTGTTTACTGACCCAGTCCTTGTCCTTTTGCATGTTGATTCTCAGTAAAGTATTTCCCTGCCTCTACATCGCTTAATTCTGCTAATTTTTGTTGGATTTGTTCAATGACCTCTTTTGCATGTTCTGGCTTTTCAACAAAATCGAAGCGGTCACCATCGATTTGAATCTTCGGACAAACATCAAAATCTTCATACCATTGATCATAACGTTGATTTAAAGAGCGATAATAGTCATAAAGTGTCTCATCACTTTCCAGCTGTTCATAATCACGACCCCGTTTTTTGATGCGATCCAACATTGTATCCAAGGACACTTTGATATGAACCATCAAGTCTGGACGTTTCTTAGGAGCAACATCATCTAACTCGTTAAGCATCGTATCCAATAAATTATCATATTGTTGCACTTCAATATCGGTCACTCGACCTAGATCTGCATTTAAATGAAATAGCAGGCTATCTTCATAGATCGAACGGTCTAACACGTTATCATCATCCACTAAAGCATTTTTCATCGCTAAAAATCGTTTATTCAAAAAGAAAATTTGCAATAAAAAAGCATACTGTTCTGGATTTGAATAAAAAAGTGGTAACACTTCATTGTCCTCAACACTTTCATAAAATGGTTTTGAGTCGATTTCTTTCGCAAGCATATCTGTCAAACTGCTTTTTCCTGCACCAATCGTTCCTGAAATTAATATCACTGACATGCAATCCTTCCTCTTTCTATTTCTATAAGTACTCGCCTACGTATTTCGTTACTGGTAATGTTTTAAAATCGTAGTCACGTACTTCGTCAACTGTTTTTAAATAAGTATGCAAACTTTGAGTAATCATCAAATTAGTTGGAACAGTCTCTTCTTGGAAAACAATCATTGGTTTTTTCATCATTGTCGCTGCCCCTAATTCATAAGCTGTCCCTGGATCAATGATTTGATGTTCATAATCTAAAATAGCTACTACGTAATCAGCTGCTGTTAGTTCTGCCATATCTTTTTCATAAACTTCTTGTGCCCAACCTGCACTAAACATTTCATAATTACTTTCTTGATGATGTCTTGGTGAATAAAAACCAGTCACCGTTGGATTTTCTTCCAATGCTTTTTCGATACGAGCAACACGCTCGACTTGCTCCTCTGAAAAGAATGGACCTGCTAAATAAATTTGACTCATTAATTTGCCTCCTCTAATAATTGTTGTGTTTCACTTACTTCTGCGCGTAATAAATCGACTAGTTCTAATGGGTTATTTGAAAAAAAGACGTAATCCAGCCATTTGGCATCCATAAATTCTTCTTTGGCAAACGTTTCTAATAACGTCTTTAAACCTTCATAATATCCTCCGATATCTAAAATACCAATCGGTTTCTTCGCTGTTAAATCAATGGCCATCCAAGATAAAAGTTGAGAAAACTCTTCTAAGGTTCCCAATCCTCCAGGAAAGATCAAAACAGCATCTCCTTGTTCAAATAACAATACTTTTCGTTCGTCGATTGTCTCGGTAGGAATAAAAGTTGTTACATTTGTATTCGGTAACTCAGAATCAAAAAGCCCTGTTGGATAGATACCAGTGACTTTCCCATTGTTTTCTAGTAAAGTCTGACTGAAAACTCCCATGATACCCGATTCTGATCCACCATAAACCAGCTCAATCTCTTCTTGAGCCATATATTTTCCTAACGTTTGGGCAATAAATTTATAGCTTTCTTTATTACCAAAACGGGAGCCACAAAAAACTGTTAGTTTCAAAAAAACACATCCCAACTCAAAAGTCTAACTTCATTTTACACTTGTTTTTTTAAAATAAAAGACTAGATTTTGTGATTTTTTAGTGGTATATAAGAAAACAAACACTATATCTAGTGTTTGTTGGCGAAAACTTTTTTAATCTTTTTTATTTTAAAAAAATATTAAATAACATAAATGTTTAAATTTGAAACGACTTTCTTAATTAAGAAAGCTTGCTTTCATCGTGTTCTGACAATAACATTCACTCATTTAACGAGAATCTAGCATCATTCTTTTCTCGAAAAAAATTTGATAAAATAATTGTTATGTTTCATTATCTGTAAATGTTTCGCTAAAAATTTTATGTATATGAACTCCCCAATCAAATGCTTTCTTGAATTGTTCTATTTTCTGATATTCATCACATTTTGACAACCAATAAGAAAGACCAACTTTTTATCTAATAGCAAAAAAATAAGCCAATACTTGAAAGAAAATCTACATTCCTTCAATATATCGGTTTTATCTCATGGTACGACGGCTCACTCAATTATTGTTCTGATCTTGAAAAACGATAGAAACAGCCAAATGCTTTTATTCTAAAACATGTGCTTTTTTTATGTTCCTTGAAAAAGCCAAAACCAACATTGACGCACTTTACTCGCCCAAGTAAACTCTCCCCTATTTGTTGCACTTGCTATCTTCATTTTACTCGTTATCCTCAGGTGTATGTTTTTGGATAAAAAAATGGACTGGACACATCGTATCCAATCCATTTATGGCACAGTAAATAAAACACATGTAGTTCATCTATTTTTCTCATCAAAAAAGGTAGATTTCTCCTTTGAGATTCGATACAATAAACGAAGTTGATGGTTTCCATTGACTATGGCAAACTTGATTGGTCAATGTGGTTGACTTTTTCAAGACCTCTGTTTCTGGCTGCCACTAGAAATGGAGGTGCCTTTTTTTATTTGGCTGTTTCTATCTGTTCCTTATAATACTGATCGCTTACGTGGTAGTCAAGAGAAAACGAAAACCTACAAAAAACTGTACTGTTTTTCTCCCAGATTTTTGTCAAAAATATTTCTCCTTCTTTTAGACCCTAAAAACAACAGAGAAAGTTAGCGATCTAAAACGACCGCTACAGTTGCAACTCTATCCAATCATTTCTGGATTTTTACCATCAGCTTATTCAACTCTTGGCTGATCCGCTATCTACTAAAAGCTAACTTTTAATATTTCAGACGATGTCAAAAAGTCTTGAAACACTGATTCCCGTTTCAAGACTTTTTTAACGCTCCGATGCATTTTATTTCGTCCATTCATCGCAAGACTATTTCTTAGCGAATCAAATCGACATCTGGCGCATCTAGTAATTGTTGAACCTGTTTTCTAGTTGTGAGCGGAACATCTCCTTGGATTGCATGAGCCAAACGAGCATTTCCTGTTGCAAACTCGACGGTTCTAGTCAATGACCAGTTTTCCGCATATCCTAATAATATCCCAGCCGCAAAAGCATCCCCTGCACCAATTCGGTCTAAAACAAATAACTCGTAAAAAGGTGTTTCAACGTCTTCTGTGACGGTGATCAAATATCCTTTTAATTGTTTTCTTCCTTCATTGCTAGTTCGTTTCGTACCAGCAAACCATTCGATGTCATAATAAGCTAAAAAGGATTGGATATAGGCGATAGGATTTTTCGTTGAATCGCTTGTTCGCCATTCTAATAATTCCGTCAAATCACGGATCGAGCCAAATAAAATCGTACAATAAGGTAAAATTTCCTCATAGCGTTGTTTCAAGAGGTTTCTTTGATCTTGTTCCTGGTTCAATGTTGGCCGAAAGTTGAAATCAAAACATACTTTTTTTCCCTGAGCATGAGCTTTCTTGGCAAGAGAAATCGCTGTTTCGGCACACTGATCAGACAAACTCAAACTGATCCCGCAAATATGCACAAGATCTACTGTTTCAATAAACGCCTGTAATTCATAGTCATTTTCTTGAGACAATCCAAAAGAACTATGTTTTCGATTTTGGTAAGTAACTTCAGTAGGACGAACACCATACCCCATTTCTGCGAAATAGGTACCGATATGTTGTTCTTGTTGGATTACATACTTCGTTTCAACACCGATACTTTTTAAGTTAGCTAACGCAGCACTGCCTAAGCGATTATCGGGCAGAGCCGTCAATAGATAACTCTCCATATCAAAATGAGCTAGATTACCAACTAGATTCACACCTGTTCCGGTATATGCCAGTCTTAATGTATGAGTTTGTTCTAGCATCAAGTGTTCTGGAGGTGTCAATCGCAACATCACTTCTCCAAATGCCCCAAATTTCATTTTCTCACCTTTTTTCATCTTAGCTGACAACTTTTTTCATGATTTGTAGTAATGTCCGGACATCCTCTGGCTTCGTATTGCCCGTTTCAGGGTCAATAATCGAGCTGTAGACATGGGGAATAATCTTTTTCACCTTGGCATCGACAGCGATTTGAAGGATCTCTTCAAAGTTGGTTAAATCAATTCCTCCTGTTGGTTCTAATGCAAAATCATAAGTGGCACAAGCTTGCGCTACCGCCTCATACTCTTTTTGATGTGCTAACCCTTTCATTGGAAAATACTTGATTGATGTTCCTCCCATATCTTGCAGTAAGCGAATCGCTGTTTCAATCGTGACTACGCCTGCTGTACCTTGAGAACTTAAAGGACCGGTTGCAATATTGACATACCCTTCTTTACCTGTTGGTGAAACTAATCCATTGACCACTGTTTCATTTTGACCTAACACAGCTCGTGAAGCACCCACTCCAGTAAATACTTGGTTCACATGTTGTGGTTGCAAGACTTTTGCCAAACGAGTCACCATTTGACTCTGGTTTGGATCACCTGCTCCCAAGCCAACTGATAGCGCATTATTCGTTGCTGCTTGATACTTTTTCATGTCAGCAATCGCTGCTTCGTCTGTTTCATAGTTTTTTGAAAGCACCCCCAGCAAAATATGTCCTTCAGCTGCTTCATAACACTCCACCGCATTTTCAACAGAATTAGCTAAAACATTCAAACAAACTTGATCGTGTAAATAGTTAGGAATTCGTGACATTTTTTTCTCTCCTTTTTCACTCAAGATAATTTTGTTTCATTCATGATTTCTTGCAGGCGAACAATGATTTTTTTCATTTCTTCTTGATTGACCGAACGTATGTCAAATTCAATGATACCATGATTCGCTTGATAATCTCGTGTATAGACTGCTGGATTTTTTTCTTTTAGTGCCTGAATAACTGAATGTGCAGAACGATCACTGATTTTAACACTCGCTCGATAAATCTCTCGACCAGCTGGATCTTGAACAATAGTTGCTGACAAATGATCAATGTGATTCAACTCTTCAACAAATGGTTGTAAACGGTGCTTCATTGACTCACCAGATTCACTGCCATGTTCAAGATAATCGGTGACCGCTTGAGTAAACCCTAAAATATTCTCTTTACCGATTTTCATCGAACGACCGATCCCTTTTGATTGTAATCGTACCCATGGTATATAAGGATTCTTTCCAATCACCATCCCTGCACTTGGACCTTCGATCGCCTTTGCACCCGAATAAATCACTAGGTCCACTCCTAGTTTAGTGTATTTGAATAAATCCTCTTCTGCTGCTGCATCAACAATCAACGGGATTTCATGTTTTTGGGCAACTGCTACTGCTTCTTCTACTGACAACATACTTTTTTGAACCGTATGGTGACTTTTGACATAAAGAATCGCTGCGGTATTTTCAGTGATACAGCTTTCAAGATGTTCAGTGCTACACATATTGGCATAACCTGCCTCGATTACTTGCCCCCCACCTTGTTGAATCATTAATTCAACGGATGTGCCGTAATCAACATTGTGTCCTTTGGGTAAAATAATTTCCTTTTTCTTGATAGTTGTTGAATAAGGATGATAAACATGAGTTAGACTTCCTTTGCCAATAACCGCTGCCACTGCTTGAACAATACCAGCAGAAGCACAAGAAACGATCTGAACATCCTCAACTGCTAAGAGATTCGCCAGATAAGCACCCGTTTTTTCACTCAGGTCTGACATTTCAAAAAAATGTTCGCCGCCAAAGCGTTGCGCTGCCAAAACAGATTCCGATACTTTGGAAACACCTAAAATCGTCATCCGGCCTGAAGCATTGATCACTTCTTTTAAATTGAATTTATCATAACTTACACTCATAACTCTTTCCCCCAATAACTACGCTAACTGGTTTGATTTGTTGATCGATCACTTGCTGTTGTCCATTCGAGTCAGTGATCGTCTTTTCTTGGTCAACAAATTCAAATATTGTAAAATCCGCATCAAAACCTACTTCTATCTGACCTTTCGTTCCTAAATGAAAATTTTTAGCCGGCACACAAGTTACCTTTTCTAAAATTTCTGACCAGGAATAGCCGATAAAATGCAATTTTTCCATCGTTGTCGCTAAATCGTAAACGGGGCCGTTCTTTCGATTACGAATATAGATATCCGTGCTAATAGAGTCCGCTTTGATTCCTTGGTCATAGGCTGCTTTTGCCACCTCAAAATTAAAACTGTCGGTGCCATGACCAATATCGAAAATCACCCCTTTGGCTAAGGCATCTTTGACAAACGGTTTAATCTGATGAGTTTCTTTCTCCATAATCCCGTTATCTTTCCCATTAAAACAATGGGTCAAGATATCGCCTTTTTCCAGGAGCTGCAAAATTTCTTCTAAATGTGGTGGGGCAGAGCCAATATGCACCATCAAAGGAATTTGATGATTCTCTTTTTGAATTTTTTTCGCCCATTCCAGCGGTGTCAATCCATTATTCCCAACCACGGTTTTGCTCATTCTGGCTTTGATTCCCACGATAAATTCTGGAAATTCAGTCAATTTTTCTTTGACCAAATTCGCTTGTATCTTGGATAAATCAGCTAATTCATCTTGTTCTACGATGCCCCACTTTGAAATATTCAACAAGGCATACACATTGGTTTTGGCTTTTTTTGCTCGTTCATAAAATTGATGGATATTTTCGGCACCTGTTGTTCCTGCATCGATAACCGTTGTTACCCCTTTACTCACACCAATCTGGTCTGGGTAATCATAATATAAAGTCATTTCCTCAAAACAATGGACATGGTCATCGATCCAGCCAGCAGAAAGATAGTGCCCTGGCTGCAACGTTTGTTCTGTTTTTCCTTTTTCTGGGATACTTGTTGCGATTTTCTGGATTTTTCCATCATTGATCCCAATATCCAGTGTTTCGCCAGTTAATCTACGTGCATTTCTGATCACTAAATCGAACATCACAACGCCTACTTTTCTATAAATTTGAACTTCGACCATGGGTGGATAAAATCTAGTAAGAGATGTTCTTCTGGTACAATTGCACCAACTTTATTTTTCCTTGCATCCCGATGTGGTTCTAAAACAATTTGAAGTTCATTTTTGTATTTGCCAAATGTATCATTTCCAATGACTACATCACCGACTTGAAATTCATTTTCGTTATCATGAGCTTCATTTTCTGCATTTTTATATTTTTTTCGAACTTCAGTGGAACGAATAACCTGTTCAGTGATATCTCCTCGACGAACATGTTGTTCTCCTAATACAATTTGTCGTTCTACTTCATGAGTAGCTGTCTGCCACTCGATCGTAAATACTGTTTGATAGCGATCCATTTCCCCTAACATACGCAGCTCTTCTTCAGATGCGTAGGCATTTCCAATAATGACATCATCGATCAACCCAGTAGCAAACAAATGTTTTGCTGCTACATGGACCGGTAAATGACGGTGCATCTCTAACGTAGTCAACCCATCATTGATATCCCAAGGTCCGATTGTTCCCACCTGAGAAGAAACAAAAGCAGCCGTTCGTAACCCTTGTTTTTTAAATCGTTGGCTGCAAGACTCAAAAAATCGGTAAGGTAAGCCTGTTCCTTCTTGAGGATAAAAATTATGACACCCATAGAGAAAGGGTTTATTTGCTTGATGAGACAAAATATTATCCAAATAAGCAACATCATTACTCATATTCAACTCAATCGCTAACTGATAAGGGTTATATGACAGCAAAGCTTCTTTTCCGCCGTCAAATCCTAAATCAAGACGGATTCCATCTGCACCAGTTTCGTGGAAAAAACTTAAGTCGTCATACGAAATGTCCAACTGTTCAAAAATGTTGGGAGCAACATCTAAAATCGTTTCAAATCCCAATTCTTTCGCAAAATGAATCAATTTTTGAAACTTTTGTTTTACAATCAGAGGATCTTCCGTTACTTCTAACATACTCATAAAAATACGGGTAAACCCATAACGTTGTGCTAATTGCAAATATTCTTGATCTTTGATTGGATCACTATGATCTGGGTAAAGTGAAATCCCTAGTGCACGTTTCATAGCCACTAACCTCCATTTTTTATTATGCTTGTTCCTCGGTAACGCCCGTCACCATTGGTGCTTCTTCTTGCGCTTGTTCTTCTGCTTCACGAGCCAGTTGTTGTTTTTCGAATACTTTGAAGAACGGATAATAAATAGCCAATGTGATCAGGAAGTTAGCAATGACTAACACGCCAGCCGCTACGCTCCAGTTTGTACTCATCCAAGCCGCGATTGGCGAAGGAATAGCAAATGGTAACCGAGCCGTCATCATTGGTATGAGACCACTAACCGTTAAGACATATGACAAAGTAGTCGTTACTAACGGTGCAAGAATGAACGGAATCCCTAATACTGGATTCATTACAATCGGTGCCCCGAAGATCACTGGTTCATTGATGTTGAATAGTCCTGGTAAAATCGATAATCGACCTAAACTCTTTAAATATTTTGATTTGGAGAACATGAATAAAACCACTAAAGCCAAGGTTGTTCCTGCGCCACCGATCCACACGTACCACTGTAAAAACTGTTCTGTAAAAATATTCGGCATATTATGAGCATTCGCACCAGCGTTGAAAGCATCAATGTTTTCAGCAATCGAAATATCCCAAAATGGGCGAATCACTGGTCCCATAATGGCTGGTCCATGAATCCCAAGAACCCAGAAAAAACAAATCAAGAAGACTGTTAATAAACCACCAAACAAACTATTCCCTGCAAGTATGCCTTTTAGCGGCATCAATAACTCACTTAAGAACCCATTCAGATCAAAACCAAGCATATGTCGGATCACCCAGAAGAAAATCAAAATCACCGCTCCAGGAATCAATGCAACAAAAGAGTTTGTCACTTCTGGTGGCACCCCATCAGGCATCTTGATTGTAATTTTCTTTTCAATGAAGAAACGATAAATCTCGACAGAAATAATTGCTGTAACAATGGCACCAAATAATGAACCTGATCCTAGATTCGCAATATTGATATAACGTCCTGCTGTGATTCCTTCCAAGTCTTCTAATACCTGTGTCGGTGGTGCTGCCACGATCAGAAAAGACATCAATGCTAATATACCAGCCGTCAAGGAATCAACTTTATAACTTTTTGCTAATGATGAAGCAATCCCAAATGTTGCGTATAATGCCAAAATCCCTATCGTATAACGAAAAGGAATATCCAAAATTTGCCGATAGGGTTCGATCACTGCTGCCACAGATTCAATCGGAATGTTCAGTAAAATCGTAAAAAATGAACCGACGATCGTTAGTGGCATCGTTGCAATAATTCCTTTTCTAATTGCCGTCATGTGCCTCTGTGTTCCAATTCGGTTAGCTACTGGCATAATCTTTTGTTCAATCAATCCTACAAACTTATCCATTGCCACTCTCTCCTTTTATAACATTATAATGTTTATCAAAGTGATCGTACCATATTATGCTGATTTTGTAAACGATTTCTATAAATAGTAAAAATTTTTCTACTCTCTAAGGAAGCTAATCCTAAAAATACACAATCCTTCCCCCATCACAAGAAACCACCTGCGAATATCTTGACCCATGTATCTGATGGCTTCTGCGGTAATAACGGCGTGCCTTACAAAATATGAAAAGCTATTTTCTGGTAAGCCTTTAACCTGAGGCTTTTACCTCCTGATAGACGGTGTTTAAAAGGTTGCTTCTGCGGTAATAACGAGCGTACTTACAAAATATGAAAAGCTATTTTCTGGCAAGACTTTAACCTGGAGCTTTTACCTCCTGATAGACGGTGTTTGAACGATTGCTTCTGCGGTAATAACGGCGAGCCTTACAAAATATGAAAAGCTATTTTCTAAGGCTCGCCGTTATTACTTGAAGCAGAACATCGTTCAAACAACCTTATGTTTCATAGTCTATATGATAAGGATGCAGATTGGTCTCGTAAATTGCTTCTGAATATTCGATTGTTTTCCCCAAGTGAGTCTTTGATTGTCGCGTTCTTTTAATCGCGATCTCTGAGGTAGTTTTTAAAATTTCCCGTTCATCCTTTGTTAGAAACACAGCGGAAAAATCATCGGCAAAGGAGGCGATGGCATAACCTTTTTGGGTCAATAATCGATATAAAGACTCTTCATCAAATACTTTGCGCTTGATTTCTAGCAAATCACTTGGCAGATAATGCGTAAAGTAAATATAAGGACGGTCGTTTAAGTAGTATAATCGCTTAAAACAGACAGCCGTTGAACCAAAAGAGGCAAATAATGGATGATCTTTTTTTAAAGTGATTTTCTTTAATTCCAACGTTTCTTTGTGAACTGTATGTTGTGAGTTTTCTAGAATCTGTGTAAAACTTGCCGCTTTTGACAAACGATTGTATGGACGATTACTTACTACCGTCGTCCCTCGTCCGCTTTTCTTTTCGACATATTCATCTGTTGCTAATAATTCAATGGCCTTACGAACCGTGATCTTACTTACTTGAAACATTTCTTCTAATTCATTTTCTGTAGGCAACATGGTGCCGACAGGATACTTTCCTGAAAAGATATCTTCTTTGATCTTGTCTGCAACTTCTAGGTATAGTACACGTGTCCTTTTCATAACTTCACCTTTCGATTTTATTACTAGAATCATAGCACATAAAAAATAAAAAAAGAATATAAACGCCATGGATTAGCTATGTTGGTGGATTGAGGATTAAGACAATAGTTCTTCTTTTTTATCTATAAAATTATAATAGGAAGAAATTATTTTATCATTTACAAAAAACACCAAAGTAAGCAAAACGCAAACTTCGATGTTCTTATTAGTCTTCTAACTTATCGATCAACATGCTTATTTTCAATGATGCTTATAGCTTGCATAGTAAAATCCTGATACGAATATTGCACCGCCGACAATATTACCGATATAAACTGGGATAAAATTCAAGAGAAATTCTGTCCAAGTCGCTTGTCCTTCAAAAATTGCGGCTGGGATCACAAAGCAGTTAGCCACACTATGCTGAAAGCCGATGGCAACAAAAATCATTACGGGGAACCAAATAGTCAATACTTTTCCAGCTGCATCTTTTGCTCCATAGGATAGCCATAATGCTAAGCCGACAAACCAGTTACAACCGATTCCCGAACCAAGTGCTTGCCACCAAGAAGCTTCGATCTTATGATCAGCAATATGGATGACTTGGTCCAAATAAACGCCTGAATGAGTCAATCCGACAAAGTGTCCAAAGAAATATGCAACAAAAATGGCACCCACGATATTAGCTAACGTGATAATTGTCCAATTTTTAACTAATTGTGAAAAAGTTACTTTTTTATCCATAAAAGCAATTGCAACCGCCATCATATTTCCAGTAATTAATTCCCCGCCACCAAGCAGGATCACCAATAGTCCGATAGGAAACACAGCCGCCCCTACTAAACTAGTTAAACTCGCCAGTGATTCTGGAATCGAAGCTGAAACTCTGATGTAGGCTAAATAACCTAACGAGATCATTGCTCCTCCGATAAAACCTAGAATTAATTTCGCAAGAATTGGCTTTTGGATCTTTTTAGTTCCAAGATGGATACTGATATCCATAATTTCTTCTGGTGTATACATAGATGTTCAAACCCACACTTCCCATATTTTTTCAAAAATAATAGTGATTTATTTCACATTTTCATTTTAGATTATATCATCTTCCATTCCTAATCCCTATGATTATTTTAAAATAACCGATATTTTTTTATCATTCTATGACAGGGCACACAAGTGAGACTTTCCCACATCTCGTGATTTTTTTCTTTAGAACAACGAGAGTAAAATGAATCGCTCGATCAAATAGAAAAAAGACCATTTTCGACAGTGATTTGTCAAAAATGACCTTATTTTCTTTATCAGAAATGAACTATTCTTAATTTCTTAGTAAACAACGGTTCTATCATGAATACAAACTTACAGTTTTTCTCCATTGGTGGCGATGACTTTTTGATACCAATCAAAAGATTTTTTCTTTGAACGATTTTTGGTTCCGTTCCCTTCATCATCCAAATCAACATAGATAAATCCATAACGTTTACTCATTTCACCAGTCGAAGCACTTACCAGATCAATACATCCCCATGGCGTATATCCCATGAGTTCCACTCCATCAGCCACCGCTTCTCCCATTGCTTCGATATGCCGACGTAAGTAATCAATACGGTAATCATCATTGATTTGCCCGTCTTCTTCTACCTTATCAATCGCGCCTAACCCATTTTCAACAATAAACAATGGTTTTTCGTAACGGTTGTACAACTCGTTTAATGCAATCCGTAAACCTTCTGGATCAATCTGCCATCCCCATTCACTGGCTTCTAAGAACGGATTTTTAACTCCACCTAAAAGATTACCCGCTGAGGCCGCTGCATCTGGGTCCGTTTCGTTGACTGCAGTAGACATATAATAGCTGAAACCGATATAGTCGACTGGATATGCTTGCAACAACTCAAAATCTTCAGTCGTTTGTTCTAATTTGGCACTATCTACGCCATATTTTTCATACGTGCGGTTTGTGTATGCCGGGTATTGTCCCCGTACTTGAACATCTGCACAGAAGAAATTGAATTCTTGGTTCTGGATCAATGTAGCTACTTGATTGATTGGATTAGCATCTATGCTATACGTCGTTGCATAGATAATCATACAACCCACTTGGCTATCCTCTCGTAATTCATGAGCGATTTTTACAGCTTTACTACTTGCTACAAATTGGTTATGCCATGCTTGGAAGATATTTTGATAATCAGCCGCACCATTACTTTTTACTAATCCTTGACTCAAAGCTGGAAAATGAAAAGCTGAATTGATCTCATTGAACGTCATCCAATATTTGACTTTATCGCTGAAGCGTTCAAGCACCACTTTAGCAAAGCGTTCGTAAAATTCAATCAGTTCTCGGTTTTTCCATCCGCCATATTTTTTTGCTAGATTTAATGGCATTTCGTAATGGGAAATCGTGATCACAGGTTCAATCCCATGTTTCAAACATTCATCAATCACTTCTTCATAAAAGGTTAAACCTTTCTCATTCGGTGTTACTTCGTCTCCTTGAGGGAAAATCCTAGTCCAAGCAATGGAGAAACGATAACATTTAAAGCCCATTTCAGCAAAAAGCGCAATGTCTTCTTTAAACCGATAATAATGATCGATCCCTTGATGGTTAGGATAGGTATATTTATCTGGTTGGATCGTCCAATCAAAGTCTTCACTGCCAATAACTGCAAATCGTTGTTTCCCCCCAGGCATCGCGTCAGCAACTGAGAGCCCTTTCCCATCTTGATCATAAGCACCTTCTAATTGATTGGCAGCTGTAGCGCCACCCCATAAAAAATCTTTTGAAAACTTTGTAGTCATCTGCTATTTCCTCCTTATTTGACAATTGCTAGAAAATCTTCACTAGCAATCAGTTCTTCTTGATTTAATTCCAACACATCAGCAAAATGTTCCGTGTTTGTAATAACGATTGGCGTGATCACACTGTATCCAGCGGCTTTAATCGCTTCAATATCAAATCGAACCAATAAATCACCAGCTTTTACTTGATCCCCTTGTTTTACAAAAGTCTCAAACCCTTGTCCTTCAAGCTCAACGGTATCCATACCGATATGCATCAAGATTTCAATTCCATCTTTCGTTGTTAAACCAACCGCATGACCTGTTGGGAAAATGGTCGTGATCTCCCCATCTGCTGGCGCAATCAATTCACCTTTTTCCGGATCAATCGCAAGCCCTTTTCCCATCGCTCCAGAAGAGAAAACTTTATCCGGAACATCAGATAATGGCAGGACTTTCCCGCTTAAAGGACTTTTTAGATTATGTCGAGCAGAACTAATCGTGTCACCTGCTGTTGTTTGTTGATTTGTTTCTAGTTTTTCATCTTGGACGGTTTCATCAAATCCAACGATCAGCGTACCTACGAATGCTAAGACAAATGAAAGAGCTGTCGCAAGGATTGCCATGGTCACATTGGATTCAACTGCTTGGTTCGTACTAATAAACGTTGGGATCGTTAACAAGCTTACTAACCCGCTAGAGAAAGCTTTCACACCAGCAAAACCAATCATTGCGCCTCCGATACCGGCTGACAGACAAGCAACGACAAACGGTTTCTTTAACGGTAAAGTTACCCCATAAACAGTTGGTTCCGTAATGCCAAAAAGTGAGGTAATTGTAGATGAAATACCTAATGAACGAAGCTTAGTATCTTTGGTCCGAATCGCCACTGCTAAGGCTGCACCACCTTGAGCTAAAACGGCTGGTAAAAGCATTGGAACCATGACGTCAAACCCATATTGTTCAATATTCAAGAACATGATCGGTACAAAGCCCCAGTGCATCCCAAACATTACGAACACTTGCCATAAACTTCCCATAATCAAGCCCGCAACTAATGGACTAAAGCTGTAAATCGAATTAAATAGACTACCTAACCCATTACCGATAACTGTCCCGATTGGACCTAACAGTAAGAAAGTTAATGGCACCATCACCAATAAAACGATCATTGGTACAAAAATCATTTGTAAAAATTGTGGAATCACTTTTTTCACCAGCGGTTCAAATTTGCTTTGGACCCAAACAGCTAAAATGATCGGAATCACTGAAGATGTGTAACCTGATTGAGCTAACACGATTGGTAAGCCAAAGAAATCCACTGCCCCTCCAGCTCCAGCTAGTTGCGTGATTGCTGGATAAACTAACGCCATAGCAATTGCCACAGATAAAAATTGGTTCGTTTTGAATTTTTTGGCTGCAGTAAAAGCTAACATCACTGGTAAAAAGGTAAAGACACCATCTGCGGCTGCAAATAGAACTTGGTAAGCCCCAGTATCCGTAGCCAGCCAACCTAACACCGTTGCCAAAGATAAAAATCCTTTTAAGATCCCTGCAGCTGCCATTGCGCCTAAAAATGGCGTGAAAATACTAGAAATAATATCAATCAAGCGATTCAAAGGATTTTTTGACTGATCCTCTGTTCCTGATTGATCTGTCAGACCTTGCTCATCAACGATTGCTTGGTAAACGTCAGCCACATTACTACCGATAACTACTTGGTACTGACCACCACTTTGTACTACTTGAATCACATCTGGATCCTGTTTTAACTTTTGTGTATCTGCGACCGATTCATCTTTTAATTTGAAACGTAAACGTGTCGCACAATGTACTAAACTATTGACATTCTTTTCACCTCCGACTGCCTCCCATACTCTTTTACCAACTGCTTGATTATCCATCTTCTTTTCCTTCTTTCTAGTTGATTTAATCAAATAAAAAACCTAGATTGAAAAAACGGTCACGAAAATTCGTGCCCTATTTTTCAATCTAGGTTTTGCCTGCTTTACCAGTAACAATCCTTAAGATTGGGTACTTTGTTTTTCACTCACTACACGTTGGATGTGAATCGTTAAATAGATTTGTTCTGCGACTCCCATTGGTTCCTGTTGTGTTTTTAAGAGATAGTCATTGATCCGTTCCGAACAGCGAAAGGCTTTTGGATACTTCCCTTGAACGAGCGCATAGAGAAATTCATCCTGCTCATCCGAACTTTCGCCTTTTAAATAGCGTTGTGTAAAAAATTGTAAATGGGTGATGATTCGTTGGTAATTCAACGATTCCTCGTCAAATGTCACACCAAAGAACTTACTAATAATGCTGAGAATATCTCTAACGATCGTCGTTGCAGTCATCGTGACTTGCATATCCCCATTTCCTTGTTGGCTATTCACTAAATGAAAAGCGATAAATCCTGCTTCGTCAATCGGTAGACTGACTCCAACTTTTCTCTGGATCAATTGCAATACTTCTTTGGCCACCAAGTATTCTTTCGGATAAAATTTCTTTGTTTCAAAAAGAAGTGGATTTGGTAACTGGATATTTTCGTTCGCTCGACAAATCGCATAATGAATATGATCGGTCAATGTCAAATAAATATTTGACGACAACGAAACGCCTAATCGTTCTTCCGCCACATCAACGATCTGTTTGACTAATTCTACTTCTTCTAATGGGACATCCGCCATCAGCTGTTGAAATTGATTGGTTGCTAAGGAATCTTTTAAAACAAATTCTTTTTGAACTGCTGTTTTATCAATCCTATCACCAGGTCTTTTTTGAAACGCGAGGCCTTTGCCCATACAGATAATCTCTTCACCTCGTTCGTTTTTTGAAATGACGACGTTATTATTTAAGACTTTTTCAATAACCATTTTCCCTCGCCCTCTCATAAAAAAAATAAAAAAACCTAGAATCCCCCTGTACTTTAGGTTGAATTCTGGTTTTGCCTGCCGAACAGTAACAATCCATCGATTATCTGAACCAAGCATAGCACCCTTCTTTAATTTTTGCAAGCCTTTTCAACTTTTTTTTTTAGTAATTGTAAAAATGAGAAATTAAAAAACCGACGAAAACTATTAGCTACTCGAGCGAACTAGCAATCGTCGGTTTTTCATTAACTATTTTCGTCTAAAATGTTCGTGTTTCCATATTGAATGCTGCCTTCATTTCTTTCGTCGCTTTTTTCATTGGTGTAACCTTCTCTAATTCGCCTTGAACGACTAATCGAGTCACCGCATTCATATCTCCGCACGTAATCAAAGTAACGAGCGATTTTCCTTCTTGGATATTTAACAGCTGGGTTTCCGTCGGTGCCACTTTTTCTTTAAAGGTTGCTTTATACGTATAGACATTTTCCAAATCTACCAAATAGATTTTATCTCCTAATGATAAATTTTCTAGTGGCGTGAATAATAGTTGTGGATTGCTCGAACGATGACTCGCTAAAGCATAATTTCCTTTTCCCATTTGCTGATTAGGATCTAATGTCCCCGCACCATAAAGCAAGTTCGCATTATCTAAACCTCTAAAAATCGGGATATTGATTGCCACAGAAGGAACAGCAATACTACCAATAACTGGTAAGTCCGTTCGATTCAATTGGGCACGCAACACACTTTCCGTACTCATTGACTCCACTGCATCAAAATCAAAACTTGCCTCTTTTTCGTTGTTTTTCTTGATTTCATCTTTTGTCACATTGGCAATTGCGTATTTATCTCCGGTATTTTTAACAAAATAATCTTTGATCTGTTCATTAAAAATTAACGCTAAGCCAACCAATAATAGTAAAAATAAGAAAAAATTGGCGATCCATCTTTTTACTCGACCTTTGCTTGGTTTTTCCTTCATTCACTTGCCTCCCTTATTTAGCTAAAATAAACGCAACCTATAGTTTCACACTTAAAGTTCTGTATATTTCTTTCGTTGTCCTCGACTTGCTTCTACTGGATATTTCAATTTATTTTTTGCTAATTTTTCTTCAATAATTTCATCAAGATCCAACTGTAAATTGTCAGCCATCATGTAAGAATAGATCAAGACATCTGCCAGTTCTTCTTTGATCCGCTCTAATGAAGTTTCCTTCACTTCTTCTGGTTGCTTCCATTGAAAAAGCTCCAGTAATTCAGAAGCTTCTAAGGAAATAGAAATTGCAAGATCTTTTTCGTTATGAAATTGTCGCCAATTTCTTTCGTCTCTAAATTGATTGACTTTCGCCATACTATCCATGAACATTCACCTATTTCTTTATTCGATTACTAATAATCATACCATGTTTTTAATAGAAAATAAGTATATTTACCTAGATAAAATAAAATATACGTATTTATTTAACGATCTTTTTATAAAGCAAAATGATAACGAATGTTACTTATCCACTGATAACTTACACCAATGGATGTTATTCTTGTAAGCTGAATTTTAATTCTTTTACACCAGTAAGTGTCCACAAGACCACTAGACTGACAAGATAAATACTACTTAGAAAAATAATCACAGCAGATAATTGATAATGATCCATCAAAAAGCCAATAATGATCGAAGAAAATCCACCTACAGCTCTACCTAAATTCATAATAAAGTTATTGGCTGTTGCACGGATCTCAGTAGGATACAGGCTACTAATGATTGCACCATAGCCGCCATACATGCCATTGATAAAGTAACCAACAACCACCGCTGCTGCTACTAAACTCCATTGACTACGAGCTAAAACGAGTAAGAAGACCGAGAGCGCTGAACAAATCAAGAATAAAGTAAAGGCTGTTCTGGGACCTAATTTATCCATGATGATCCCAAAAGTCAACATACCTAATGACATCCCCACAATCGTACTCACCATCCATAAAGACGAACCTGAAACGGATAATCCTAGTTGTGCTTGCATGATCGAAGGTAACCAATTCATCAAACCAAAATAACCAGCAATTTGGACAGTCACCATAAGACTCAAGCCAATCGTCTGCCAAGTAAGTTGTTTTGTTTCAAATAGATTGCGTAACTTTGTTGCCTTTTTAGTTGCTTTCGCAGCTTGAAATGCCTCCGGTTCTTTTAAGCCATGTCGGATGACTAAAACTAATAATACAGGTAATACACCAATCACATATAACATGCGCCACCCGAGCCATGGAATGACGATTGCCGCCAAAATAGCAGCGAGAGCCGCGCCTACTTGGGCTCCAATACCAGCAATGGACGAAGCTCGTCCAATTTGTTTTTTTGAAAAAGTTTCAGAGATCAAAGACATACAAGCGCCATACTCGCCCCCAGCCCCGATTCCTGCAATAAAACGAAACAAGTAGACTAAATAAATCGTTGAAGAAAAATACATCAATAATGAAGCAATTGAAAATAAGATAACCGTTTGAGAGAACACCTTTACTCGACCATATTTATCCGCCATCAGACCAAAAAAAATACCTCCAACGAGCATCCCCAGATTAGTGATCGTCGCAATCATTCCCGCTTGCGTTCCACTAATATGAAAAGTTGCAATCATTGAAGATAAAGAAAAAGCTAGGAACATGATATCCATATTCTCTAATGCAATCCCTGATGATGTTGCTAATAAAACCTTCCGTTGATACTTCGTCATTTTTGTTACCCCTTTTCTTTCATTTTTACCCTAAATTGTTAAAATCATATATAAAAATCAAGAAAAAAGCAAGAAATTTTGTTTTTTTATGTCAATTCATTCACTCAACTGATCTACGCTGTTTTTGAGAACTATCACTTGCTCAATAATTACGAAATCGCTACACTTATTTTGTAATCAAAAAATAAAGCGTTTTTCTAAACCGCTTATTTGTCTGATCAAGCAATTTATCTTAGATATCCATTATCTAAGTAATCACTTTTTTGCTATCATTCGCATAGCCTTAGCTCTTTGCGAAACGTTTTTGTGAAACTGAGAAAAAACTATAAAGGAGAAAAACAGAATGGACAAACAATTATTCTTAGAAAAAATTGCTGGTGGGCTGATCGTTTCCTGCCAAGCCTTACCTGGAGAACCTTTTTATACAGAAGAAGGTAGTTTGATGCCTTATTTTGCTTTAGCTGCTGAAAAAGCAGGAGCTGTTGGTATCCGTGCGAACTCAGTACGGGATATTATGGCGATCAAAGAAAAAGTGGCCCTGCCGATCATCGGTATCATTAAACGTGATTATCCTCCTGAAGCGCCATTTATTACAGCAACCATGCGGGAAGTTGATGAACTAGTAGCCACAGGGGTTGAAGTTATCGCTTTGGATTGTACTTTACGCAAACGCCACGATGGTCTGAACATCAATGAATTCATTGCTAAAGTCAAAGAAAAATATCCACAGCAATTATTGATGGCTGATATCGCCACTTTTGAAGAAGGAAAGAATGCTTACGAAGCAGGAGTTGATTTTGTGGGGACAACTTTAAGCGGCTATACAGAAGAAAGTGTGAAACAAGCTGGTCCTGATCTCCCACTCATCCAAGAACTGATCCAAGCTGATATATGCGTTATTGCAGAAGGTCGGATCCACACGCCACAACAAGCCAAACAAGTCAAAGATTTAGGCGTAGCTGGCATCGTTGTAGGTGGCGCGATCACACGCCCTCAAGAAATTACTCAACGCTTTATCGAAGCATTAGATTAAGAGACTCCTTCATTTTTTCAGGAGAAATGCTTTTTCGTCCTTCTAACTAAATCAGCTAAATAGAACTAACCAAAAACAGCCAGAACGAGACTGAGCCAAACCTTGCCTCAACCTCATCCTGGCTGTTTTTCAGTTTATTATTCCAACTTTATTCACAGCCTCTGTCTCACCAGATTCTCAGATCCGCTTAAAATCGACATCAGATGACAGAGGTACCTACTGTTCAAAACAAAGGCTATGACTCAGATCAACAGCTTAGAAAGATGATCCTCCCTGGTTTCTCAACAATAAATCATCAGATGAGAAGGAAGAACTTTTAGTGTGACAGGCAGATTGACACCTTCATCGCCATCCACATTTGTTGCCAATTCTTGGTCTTCATTCAAAGCAATCTGGATCGTTTCACAGGTTTGATAAGCCAGATGATCGGTAGAAGAATCAACACCTTTTAACAAATCAGGCAATGTTTTTAACGTATCTAACAATGAAGTGTCTTTTAAATAAACCAAGTGCAATTTGCCATCGTTTACTTTAGCATTAGGTATCAATGTTTCAAAACCACCAATTGAATTAGTTAATCCTACCAGCAATGTACTACTTTCAATTTGTTTTTCCTGCCCATCAATGACTAACTGGAATTTATAAGATTGGGTTCCAGCCAATTGCTTGATTCCTGAGATAAAGTAAGCAAACTTACCATATTTTGTTTTCTTTTCTGGATCTACATCATTGATTGACTCAGGAATGGTCCCGATCGCCACGACATTCATAAAATATTGGTCATTGATTTTCCCAATATCTAATGGTTGCAACGCATCCATTGAAAGATGAGCGATAGCTTCTTCGGGTTCTAACGGTATGCCTAAAGCACGGGCTAAGTCGTTGACTGTCCCTAACGGAATAAAACCAAAATTTGGACGATGTGCTTGTTCAGCGATCCCATTGATTCCTTCATTAACAGTACCATCTCCACCCATGACAAACACGCTGTGATACCTATCCACTGTCGCTTCTCGAGTAAAATTCTTGGCATCTCCAGCTTTTTTCGTATGAAGAACAACGACTTCATCAAACATCGTGGTTAACTTTTGATGGGCCAGTTTTTCATATTCTTGTGCTTGTTCTCCTCCAGAACTTGGATTAACGACCAACAACGCTTTTTTCATCCTGGTTCCCCCTTCGTTTCACAACATGACTTTGACTAAACTATAGCACAAAAAAACTCAGAGCATCTAGTTTCAGACATTCTGAGCTACACCAGCTGATTGGCTATCTTATTTTACGAATCAAATAATAACCCACCGATCCGACGATCATCGTTCCCAGAAAGACCAGAATGGATGAGGAATGTTCATTTGTTTTTGGTAAATGTTCCGCTTCAGAATCAGTCGAAGATTCAGAAGCAATCTGGAGCATCGCCTCTTTTTTAGTTGTACTTGGTCCAGAGTTTCTTAAGTCGATGGTGCTTGATTCCGTTGTGCTTGGCTCCGTCGTGCTTGGCTCCGTCGTGCTTGGTTCTGTTGTGCTTGGTTCTGTTGTGCTTGGTTCCGTTGTGCTTGGCTCCGTTGTGCTTGGCTCCGTTGTGCTTGGCTCCGTTGTGCTTGGCTCCGTTGTGCTTGGCTCCGTTGTGCTTGGTTCTGTTGTGCTTGGTTCTGTTGTGCTTGGTTCGGTCGTTTTTTTCGTATTCGTGATCACAAAAGAATTGCCATTATTGGTTACAGTACTCTCAAACTCATCAGGTACATTCACTTCCGCTACTTGATAAGTAAAGTCTTCTCCTTGATTATTGTATTTTGGTAAGACCGCTTTTTCGTTTCCCACTGGCAGTTCCTTGATCGTTGCTTGATAATTATCTTGTTTTCTTAAAGAAAGCACCGCTGAACTTTGCCAACTCGTAGGATCAACGACCGAACTCCTGCGAATCACATAGTCAATAGTCTCTGGGATCTCGGATGCCGCTACATTTTTCCATTTTTTTGCTACTTGGATTGTTGTTGTCGGTGCCTTGATTGAAGGGATTGGAAAATCAAGTAATTCACTTTCATTTGTTGGTGCTAACGTTGTCCGTCCATTACACAAATACCAAGTTTCGCCTTTAAAATGAGTATTTTCAGTGTTTAAACGGACTTGATAGGTACACGTAAGCCGTTCATTTTCCCCTAATGCAATATTTGCAATCGTAATCGTTTGGTTCGCTTCCGATACAACTACATCAGCCACTACATCATTGGCTTGTTCCCAATTTCCTTGTTCATTTTTTCGCCAACCGACTAATTGATAGGAGCGTTCATTAAACTCACCCGCTCCTTGGAGTAAAATGTCTTGCCCCATAGGATCAGTGATCGTACCATTAGGAATCGTTTTATCAATTTGGTTGGCGATCTCTGTTAAGGCAGAACCCAAACCGCTTAGATTTTCATCGGTTGTAAGGTATTGTTGCGGTTTAGAAGCTAAGTTTCGCCCAATATATTCCCCTCGAGCAGAAGGTGCTGTCGCTATCGAATAACAGGTAAAACCCGAATGCTTGAGAGAAACGATCGTCCCTAAGGTCGCATCTGTCACAACTGAACTACTAACAGAAATTGCATTGGGATCAGAAGGGTTACTGTTCGTCGTATAGTATTTGTCAGAATCAGTTTGAAAATCTTGAATATAATGATCGGTATGGTAGCCATTATAATCAATGATCTCTCCCTCATTTGGATACTCTTTCGCTCCTTGTACTGGAAGATAACTACGATTAGCACTATCATCACCAATATGAATAAATAATTTTTCCGCTTCTGGCCGACTTTTCTCCAATAATAACCGTTGCCCTGCTAATAATCCTTTTTGCATAAATGTTCCCGAATGTGACTCAGCGGTATATTTCAAGAAGTTCTCTAAGTCATTCATATTACTTGAAAAACCATTTGTTGAATAAACCTCTCGATTGTATGCTACGATCCCCACGCGGATATTCCCATTAGCTAACGAATCCGCTAATTCATTGCCAAATTGTTGTAATCCGATTAAAGCATTGGTTAATTTTTCGCCAGTCATGGAGGAAGAATAATCGATCACCAAAACTAAATCAATCGGTGTTCCGATCTGGTTACCTTTCACATCTAACGTGACGTCAAATAAACCTTGTGTCTTGCTATCTTCTGTGACACTCTTTTTTAAATATGCACGGTCGGCGTAATTAACATAATTTTCTTCGTCAAATACGGCTTCTGGTGCATGGCCATAATCATAATTATAGGTATTCCCTACTGCTGTTCCATTTGTTAAACGTTGTCCCGTAGAATCGGTATAAGCAAAATCAACCGTCTCCGCAAATGATTTTTGCATCCCTATTCCCAGTAAAATACTCATTAATCCTACGAATAAAATCACTATCTTGAAATAGCTGTCTTTTCTCGTTCCCATCATTTCTCTCCTTTTCTACCAACAGATTTCCCCATCCTTATTAAAACCCTAGAATTTTTTCAACAATTGCTAGTATAAATTTTCTGGAATCTTTTCTGAGCTAAAAAAATGTACATTTGGAATACATTAAAATCCTCTTTTTATGATAAGATGGCATCAAGTAACAGCTAAGAATCGAGGGAAATCTTTGGTTAGGAGTTTTTTTATGGAAATATTCAATGATTTTTTTGGAAATGATGTCAAAAAAGAAATCGAACTTTTACATTTTTTATATCATCAAAAGCGCTTTGTAACGATTGAAGAAATGAGCCAAGCCCTCAATATGGATCGGCGTTCGATCTACAAATATTACGATGTTCTAAGCAATCATTCCCTAATGACAGATGAAAGTCGTGAACCAATTTTTCATACAAAACATGGTCTCGGCTATAAATTCACAGGAACCAAAACAGACTATAAAACGGTGATTCGTAAAATATTACAAGAAAATCCTTTTTTCAATTTATTTGAAACTTTATTGTTGGAAAATGAAGTGAATCTAGTCAAATTCGCCTACGAGAATTATTTATCCGAATCTACTGTACGAAAGCGAAGCTATGAACTAGAAACGCTACTACAGCCATTGGGGTTTACCGTAAAAAAAAATAAAGGAACGCTCTATTTAGTCGGTGATGAACCTCGTATTCGCTATTTTATGGTTGCTTTTTTTTGGAAAAACTTTTCTGGTCTTCACTGGCCATTTCCAGGTATTTCTCAACAAAAATGTGAAATGCTCGCCCGACACTTTTATGAAATCAATGAAATTCCTTTCAATGAGATTGAACTAAAAATTACTACTTATGTACTAGCAGTGACGATTATTCGGTTTAGAAAAGGCAAAAAAATAACATCTGAAATGATCACTTTAGCTCCTGATCTACCGCCTAAAGACCAAGAAATCTTCCAACAATTGACGGACCAGCATTCATCACTCTTAAAAAAACTGACAGATGAGTTGAGTGAACACTTCTTACTCGAAACAATGGAGAGCCATTTTATTTTCTTGTGGCTACGATCAAATCTGGATCTCACTTTTTCTAAAGAGCAGTTAGCTGATTATTTTGCCATCCAAGAGGAAAGCGTTCAAAATCGTTCTTATTTGCAAGCAATCATCCATTTGTTACTGAAAGATACAGACTCTCAACAATTGTCTACCAGAAAAAAGAACTTGATTTTGCGAACGATTCTTTCTGGAATTTTGTCCGTCGAACTATTTGGAGAGACGATCCATACCTTGACTGGCTATAATCTACAGCACTATGTCTCGCAGAATTTTCCCAACCTTTTGATGCGTTCTGAACAATTGTTAGATCAAATTGATCTTTACTCATCCTCAGATAGCAAACGAAAAGGACTTGCGTTACATGTAGCGATTGCTTGGACCTTGGTTTCACCACCATCCACCTTTATGAAAAAAATCAACCTTAAACTCGAAACAGATTTACCTTTGGCACTTTCTTTAACAATCAAAGAACGTATCGAGTCTTCTTTTCAAAGCTACTACCATCTGGATATTCGCAGCCATTTCGAAAACGAAGACTATGATCTCTGCCTTAGTACCGCTCCTTTAACAGAAAGTTTTGAAACCGTCCCCGTTTTACTGATCAATGCCCAAGTCACATTAGCCGATCTGCTGGCAATCAAACAAGTACTTGAAGAGCTGGTGTAGTAAGAGCAGAAGAAATGGAATGTTCATTATTTGAACTGCGGATAACACTTCTTCGATCATATTTATACTTTTTCAATTCATAAAAATAGCCTAAGATTTGTGGGAAATAAAAGCAAAAAAACTGAGGTTGAGACAAAAGTGTTCAGCATCAAGAAATAAGAAGGAATTTCCGAAAATTGCTTCTCAAATTTTTGGTAAATTTCGGCTTATTTCCGAAGATGCTACTTTTGTATCACCGTTTATTCGTTTTTAGAGATACTAGAAGAGACTGAGACAACTTTTGTCTCAGTCCCAGACTCTTAGTCAGTACTATATTTCTAAAGTTAAAGATCTTATTTTTTTAAAGCCAGACTAGGTGATAGGTTGACCAATCGATAATTAACAAAACCAGTTATGCCAAAAACTAATCCAATATTTACTAACAACAAAAGCATCCCTAGTTGGAAATTAAACTCTAGATTATAACCAAAGTTCTGGCTATATACAGTATTAAAAATAAGAAGCCATATACTACTAAATAAGACGGATAGTAGACAAAATAGAACGGTTTCTCTTCTCAATATCTTAGAGATATTTCTGGTACTATATCCTAAGCAACTTAGTATACCAACTTCAGAATATCTAGTGATAGAAATTCGATAGATTATAATAAAACTAACAGAGATAAATAGGAGTAAAAGTAAATTGGATAATATGGTGAACAACTTTATAGTATCAGCAAAACTATTTTTAAAAGCACGAATGTCTTTTTCCTTAGTGTATATATCGTACCCCTTACTTTTCAGCAGGCGATGAATTTTGGGAATGTCCTCAAAATTTTTCACACTAAACGCTATAGCAGAAGCCTCACCTTTAGCTACTTCTTTATAAATTTTCTTTTCCAGCTTCGTACTCATTGTAAAGTTATCAAAAGTATCGTTTGAGATACCACTCACTTTCATTTTTATTTTATGTTTTTGTCCCTCCTTATCAAAGTATTCAAAGTCAACGTACTTTCCAACTAATTGATTAATATTCTTACTCAAAGACGAGGCAACACTTAGAGATAGACTGATTTCATTCCTATTATCTTTAGGCATGTCCCCATAAATCATCGAAAGATTGGAAGAAATGAATGTTGGTGATTTAGTATCTAAGTGTTTATTCTTATGATCATATTTAAGATTAATATTTTGGAGATTATATTGGTAATACACATCCTTAACGTTTGGTAATGTTTGTAAATAAGTAAGCCCTTCAGATAAAGGCTTTTTTGAAAAAGCAATTGATCCTTTACTATAGTAATCATTTTTTTCTTTAAATGACTGTATTTCATTTTTTATTGTATTTTTTATTCCTAACGTTGAAATAAAAGAGACCGTTCCTAATGAAATCAATACGATAGCAAGTAAATTTTTTAAAAAATGTATTCTAAAATTCCTGATTGCTATCCAAAAAAGTAATTTTGAGTTGAGTTTTGGGACAATCTCTTTAGCTTTTTTCGCTGTGAAAGTCTGACTTTCCTTACTATAGTCTAATTCATATCGCTCTTTTTCTTTAACTATTTCTATTGTATGATTTTTTAAACAGACTATTTCATCGGCGTACTTTGAAACTTTTTCACTATGTGTAATAACAATCACGGTTCGATTCCTTGCCAACCTTTTTAGTATCTTCATCACACCATCACTATTTAATTCATCTAAAGCAGCCGTTGGTTCATCTGCAAGAATTATTTTAGGATCGTTCATTAAGGCTCTCGCTATAGATGCTCTTTGTTTTTGACCACCGCTTAACTCATGGACCATTTGATTTGCCTTGTTTTTTAAACCAAGTTCCGTTAATAAATTCAATCCTTTTTCGATTTTCTCTTCTTTCGTTAGTTCAGAGTCTAAATGTGCCCCCATTATGACATTTTCAAGTACTGTATATCCATTTAAGAGATGATAATCTTGAAAAATAAATCCCACATTGTTGAATCTATAATTAGACAAGTTTTTATTTGAGAAATTTTTTTCCTTAAAACATAAATTTTCAATTTCCCCATCATAGTCTATATCTAAGCCTGCTATTAAATTTAATAATGTTGATTTACCAGCTCCACTATTCCCTAATACACAAGTTAACGTACCATCTTTAAATCGATAATTGGCATGTAGTAGTATATCCAAATCTTTGTACTTTTTACTGACATTATTTAAGTAAATCATTCGGATCACCTTGTTTCATTTTATGAGTAGGATTAGTTTTAAGAAATAATAAGTAGGATAGGATACTGATTATTATTGATTGGACAAATGGCAGCAACAATACCAAAACTAAGTTATTAGTAGATACTATATATATACTAAATATTTTTTGACTTAAAAGACTAAGCAATGGGAAAGTTATCAGAAATAGAAGAGAAGACATTATTCCAAGTATAAAGTATTCTGAAATGATTAAACTTAAAATATTTTTATTACTGAAACCATTGAATTTGAAAAAACGAAATTCACTTTTCTTTATATAAAAATTGAACAAAGCCAGAACAATACTAATTGTTAGTGACAATACAAAGAATATCAAACTGATGGTAACCCCTTGCTCCTCATTTTTCTTTCTCAATCGGAGCATGTCTTCAATCATGCTAAAATCTCCAGAAGGTTGTAAACCTGATTGTTGTAGTTTATTCACGATAGGTAAAATATCATCTAATGTTTTTGCTCTTACGTTATAACTTATCGATTTCTCAATGCCTGCTTGTTGACGCATTTTTTTGATAGCTTCTACACTAAACAACAACGGGCCATCCGTTAGTTTCCCGTCACGTCTTCCTAAAGTGCTGGTAATTGCTCCACCTTTAGGATTATTTTCAATGACTCCCACTACTTTTACATCATTTAATGAGACCTTTGATCCTGTAATTTCATTGATTCCAATCTTTGGATTTACGTCTATAAGTCCTGTCATATTTAAGTTTTTCCCGATTACGTCGGTGGGTTTTAGACCTAGTAAATCCAGTAACCGTTTAGGAACAGCCACTTCTATTTCTCCAATTGAAGGATATCTTCCAGCTATCAATTTCGTAATTGCAGGCAAGTTAAAGCTATCCTTCACTTCATAATTTTTAATCAAATCTCCTACGTTTAGTTTCAAATCACCCACTATTTCCAAGGGTGCCACAAAATCTACTCTGGGATCATCTTTTAATAAATCTACTGCTCCTGAAGTATCTTGTTTTAGAGAACCAGAAGGACCACCACCTGTCGATTCTTTTGACAAAGAAATATCTTTGATCGTCTCTCCTCTTTCTTTAACGAGACGGCTAAAATTATCATCTTGTTTTTCTTTTATTTCCCCACTCAAATTAATCAACATAAAAAAGGAAGAAAGTATGAGTAAAATAGTCGTTAATATAGAATATATGGATGCGCCTTTTAGAATGTTAAAAGATTGAGAGATACAATTTTTTAAAGATAAATAAGGAGGTTTATTCAATCGATTGTTTTTCCCGTCATCTTTTGAGTGTTGTTTACTTTGCCCTACTAATTTTAGTTGTCCTTGCTCCATGCTATAGACATTTGCGTCTTTTTCAATTAAACCTTTATCATGAGTGACTATTATCACTATTCTTTCTTTAGCGATTTTTTTTAGCTCCGTCATGATTTTATTAGCAGCTAAAAGATCTAATGCTTTAGTTGGTTCATCTGCTATGATTATTTCTGGATCTTTTACTAATGCTCTAGCTATCGCTACTCGTTGTTTTTGTCCGCCAGATAATTTTGCCACTTTCATTTTAGCTAATCCAGATATTCCTAGTTCCTCTAATACCTTTGCTACTTTCATTTTTCGTTCTGCTTTATTTAAGTTCGATAGGCTTAGAACTAAATCAATGTTACATTCTACACTTAAGTATTCTATCAATTGGTAATCTTGCCAGATAAAACCGATTGAATTGTAATAATAGTCGGATAGTTCTTTTTTCGTAAAACGTTTCATCGACTGATTGTTAAAATAAACATCTCCTTCAAAATTTTGATCCATACCACTAATGATATTTAATAGCGTTGTCTTCCCACTACCCGATGGACCGTAAATAAAATTGAGGCCTTTTTGGAAATCTCCTGATAAATGATTCAATACTATTTCATTTCCAAATACTTTTTTTATTTCGATTAAACTTAACATAAGAATCTCCTTTTATAACGAATTTGGGTTATTGCTCTGCTAGAATAAACTGTAACGTTACGTTATATTCAAGGAGGTAATTATGAATAATTATTTAACAATCAGTGAATTTGCAAAATACGTCAATTTAAGTAGAAGAACCTTAATTTATTATGATCAAATTGATTTATTCAAACCAAAAAAAATATCTACTCATGGTTATAGATATTATACTTGTGACCAATGCTTTGAATTAGACGTTATACTAACCTTGAAATTTCTTGATGTACCTTTAGAACAGATTAAATATTTTCTCGATAATCGAAACATGGATGACACGCTGACAGAATTTAAAAAGCGAAAAGAAATTTTAGATGAAAAAATCAATGACTTAAAACATATGCAGACGTTTTTAGAAAATTATATCGATCGGTATACAACATTGAAAAATATAAATTTTGATATAATTACTCATTCTTATAGAGAAGAAGAATCTTTTATTTGTTCTGATTTAATGCATTCTCATTACTACGACTCCATCGATTCTTTATCTAGTTATAGTGATTTTTATTTATCCTTAGATCAAAAAGATTTATTTAATGGCTATCCTATAAATTTTTTAGTAGAAGATTCTATTTTTTCTGACATTCAAAAAACTCCTTTTAGGTCACTAATTAAAATAAACAAGGAACAAAGCCATCTTTACGACGCAGAGAAAATTATAACCAGATCGAATGGAACATATGTCTCTTTCTTCATAGAGGATTCAAATTATAATAAGCAAGAAATCAATCAGAAACTACTGAACTATTTTCAAAAAAATAAATTTATTCCAGAAAGATTTTTTTGGAAAATATTATGGCAAGATGAAATTACTACCACGATTCCTGAAAAACGTGTATTTGAAATCTTGATACCTGTAAAAAAGAATTAATCGTTTACTGAAACTAAGAAAGTTCCTTATTTCCCCTTCTTAAAACAACCTCTTAAAAATGATTCAATTTGTATATATATGCATTATTGTTTTAAAATATACTTAAAAGGTACCTAGGAGATTTTTATGGGTTTGGGAAAACTATGAAAAGATCTCACCCACATCTGGCTTCCTCTAATGGTTGAATCACCAAGCTGATCGTCAGCTAATGATAGACAATGAAACAAAAAAACATACTAAGATTAGTGGGTAAGATATTCGACGGAATATCTTACCCACTATTTTTTATAATCAAGTATAGTGAGATTGGGACAAAAGTTGTCTCAGTCTCTTCTAGTATCTCTAAAAACGAATAAACGGCCGTCATTGATCAGGTCAGTAATCGAATTTGCTGCTTTGGGCTTTGGTCAATTGTTCATGAGCAGCGTCGCCTAAAATTCCACCAAATGCGATGACAATTTTTGAGATAAGCCTCCACCTATCTTTGCGGTTGTTGTTGTGTGATACAGTGAATATTTCCACCACCGTATACGATCTCAACTGTATTTACGCCTACGACTTCTTTATCTGGAAAGAATTCTGCTATTTCCTCAAGTGCCAGCTCATCATTTTTATCTCCATACTGAGGAACGATCACACCGTTGTTCGTGATCAGAAAATTCATATAAGAAGCAATACAAATGTCGCCATCTTCACGTGGCATCGTTCCTTCTACGTAATCGATCTTGAAATCCCCATTGATTGTGACATTCTCTACTGGGCAACAAAGCTTATGAACTTTTAATTTGCGGCCTTTGGCATCGGTCATTTCATTCAAACGCTTATAAGCAGCTTGAGCCGCTTCATAAAATGGGCTGTTTTGATCTTCAGTATAGATACAAGCCACTTCTCCGGGACGAACAAAACATGCCACATCATCCACATGCCCATTGGTTTCTTCCGGATCGATCCCGTCACCTAACCAAAGTACTTTCTCACAGTTTAAGTAGTCACATAATTTTTGTTCGATCTCTTCTTTTGTCATATGAGGATTCCGACCTTCACTCAATAAACACATCTCAGTCGTTAAAACAGTGCCTTCTCCATCAACATGAAAGGAGCCCCCTTCTAAAATAAAATCCTCCGTTCGATACGAATCCACGTGCTCGATTTCACAGATCTTTTGTGCAATCAAATCGTCTTGATCCCAAGGGAAATACAAGCCATCGACTAATCCGCCCCAAGCATTGAATCCCCAGTCATTGCCTCGTAATTCACCATTGTCGTTGATGACAAAGCTAGGACCACAGTCACGAATCCAAGCATCGTTGTTCGACATTTCATAGACAGTGATGTCGGCAGGCAATTGACGACGGCAGTTTTGATATTGCTGTTGCGACACGACCACATTCATTGGCGTGAATTTGCTGATCGCTTTTGCGACTTCGGCAAATGCTTCTTGAGCTGGTTTGCCTCCATCACGCCAGTTATCTGGACGCTCTGGCCAAATCATCCATACTTTCTCTTGTGGTTCAAACTCTCCAGGCATTCTAAACCCGTCTTGTTTCGGTGTGGTCTTTTCGATTCGCTTTGCCATGATACAGCACTCCTTCTTTTTTGATTTTTTTGATCCAGATAATGATTTCACCAACGAGGGCAAATATAATCGCTCCAATCGTGATTGGTAATTGCTGACTCAGCGATTCAGCATCAAACTGCAAAGGAATCGCTGTGAAAATCAATGAGATCACGATCATGATCATCGGTAGTGCGACTAATACCTTCAAGAACAAGTCGCTGCCGCTCACCTTGAAAGGTCGAGGTGTTTCTGGATCGATTTTGCGCAATTTATAAAACGCAGGAAAAACAGGTACATATGATAGTAGGAACATTACTAGGTTCAACGAGAAAAATGCCCAAAATAAATCTTGATTTGGTAAAATTGGTGCGATGATGACAACGATAGAAGCAACAATACCATTCATAATCGCCGCACCAGTAGGCATGCCGTTTTTTTTGCTGCGTTTGGCAAATACTTTCGGCATATCGTCATTTTCGGCTGCATAACAAGCAGTATTGTTAACCCCTAACGACCAAGAAATCATATTGCCAAACAATGTCAGTAAGAATAAAAAGGCCATCGAAATAATGAACCAGCCGCCTGTTGATCCTGTCAATAACTTAAAACTATCCATCAATCCACTGCCTGTACTAATCTGATCCGTAGGAATTGCTACACCGATCCCGAATGCAGAAAAAATGTAAATGGCTGCAATCACCAGTCCACCGGCAATGATCGATTGAGGGATTTGCTTTTTAGGATTTTCCATATCATTCGCGAATGTACAAATCACTTCGAATCCTAATAAGTTAAAAATGATTACTGAAATAAAGGACAAACTATTTAAATTGAAACTTGGCAGCATGGAAGAAAGAGTAAACTCATTCGCCACACCCTTAGTAAACGCAGTATAGAGACCTAAGCCACCGATCAAGATTGCCAGCAGCATTTTGATAACAGCTGCTCCATTCAAAATCCACACACTGTCACTGACCGGATAAAAACTGATCCAAACAATGATCCATATAAAGATCAGTTCGATCATGATAGCAGCAGCTGTTGAAAATTCGCTGCCTGTGATCGTCATCAATAAATCAGGGCAGACTACTGCTAGAGAAGCTAACCACAGGGGATAATTGATCCAGTAATACCAAGAAACGCGAGATCCCCAGCGATGTCCGAAGGCTTGTGTCACCCAATCATAGATACCGCCATCACCGATATAAGTTGTTCCTAACTCTGACGAGATCAATCCATACGGCAAAAGGAATGCAATCAATAAAAAGATCCACCAAAAAAATTGTGAATTTCCGATTGCTGCTACCGGTGCAGCCGCTTCTGCCACAAATACAACACAAATAACAGATAATATAGCACTCATCAAACTAAATTTTTTCTTTTCTCCCATTGTTTTCTTCCTTTCCGGTACAAGGGAATAAGGTTGGACCAACGATTGAACGATTCTTGCAACCAGCGGACTCATCTCACATGAATCCTGGTGCGGCATAAAAGCTGCATTAATGTGAGATCAAGTTTCTGCTAGAAAGAATCGATTTTCAGATCGTTAGCCCCTCCTCTAGAACAGAGACAATCCTCACGCATCGTCATGATACGCAGATTATTTCCTTTCCTCATCTCTTGCGTCTAAAATGTTTCACCTAGCAAAGCTTCCAAGTCTTTTTTAGCCGCTGCTTTTTTGGTCTCATCGATTGGATTTTTTTCCGCATAATCCCGCATCAAGTACACTAAGAGACCGCGAATCGAAGTCAACCGATTTTCTGCTTCATCAAAACAGATCGAGTTCGGTCCATCCATGACTTCATCTGTGACTTCTTCCCCACGAGTGGCAGGCAAGCAGTGCATAAATTTCGCTTGTTCCCCAGCACGTTTCATCAGGTCCGTATTCACTTGGTATTTAGGATAAAAAATACGCATGCGTTCCTCTTCTGATAGTTCAGCTTCATACAGTCCATACCAAACATCTGTATAAACAAAATCCGAACCTTCGATAACATCGATTTGATCGGATATCGTATAGGAGCCGCCAGAATCTTTGCAAATTGCGTCTAGTCGTGCGCGATGGTCTTCGTTTAACTGGAACCCTTCTGGTCCAAATTGAACGAATTCCATTCCCATTTTTGTTGCAATCAATCCTAAAGAGAAACAGACTTGTGTGGCATCTCCAATAAAGGAAACCTTGCAGTCTTCAATTTTTTTGCCTGCTGGAAGATGTTCGATCATGGTGCAAAGATCGCCAATTTCTTGCGTTGGGTGGTTGAAGTCAGACATACCGTTAATAACTGGGATCGTGGCATTCGTTGCTAAGTCATACACACTATGATGACGTTCCACACGAGCCATCAAAATATCAACTAAACGAGAAAGAACTCGGCTCGTGTCTTCTATCGTTTCATGACCACCCAATTGAATTTGCCCTGGTGCTAGATATTCTGCGTGTCCCCCTAATTGTGTCATTGCTGTTTCAAACGAAACCCGCGTTCTGGTAGAAGACTGTTGGAAAATCATCCCTAACACTTTGTTCTTTAGCAAAGGAGGATAAAAACCATTCTTGATGGCCGCTTTGATTTTCAATGACAGGTCAACAATTTGTTGAATCTCTTCCTTCGTGTAATTTTCAGTTGTAATAAAATCTTTTTTTCCCATAATGAAACCTCCTAAGTAATTTGTTTGCTTTGCATCTTCACTTTAGGAAAAAAAGTGAGAGTTTACGATAAGCTATTAGTTGTAAACGTTATCATTGTCGATCTATACGTGCTACAGGCTGGTTTATTTTTGGATATAAACCATTTATTTTCCAAGGGTTTACAAAAGTTTAGAAGTAAGTTTATAGGAATTAAAAGTAAAGATAAAAAAATCGGTGTTATAATTAAGATAAGAAATTTAAGGTAAGGAAAAAATGAAAGGGGATTCAATATGATAGCTATTTTTGTTTACAACATTCTATTGATCATTCTATATTCAATCACGATGACTTTTGCTATTTATGCTTATTTAAAAGAAAAAAACAACTTATTTCTCTGGATCAGTTTGTATTTGGCATTCTTCATTTTTGATAACACGATTATTTATATGACGGAGTTCCTCAATTCCTTTGCACAAAGTTATGATCAAGCATTTATGAGTGCGCCAGCAGTTAAAACGATTATTTTTATGGGAAACGCCTTTTTTTCCATTTCTATTCTTGCCGAACTACAAAAAGAAAAACTTTCCCCTCTCCATTATGCTTTACTGCTTGCTTTGGCTGCTTGGATGATTACCATCCCATTGATGGATAATTCAGCCTTTAAAGTCTGGCTCTATTATCTGGGCAATCAACTCTTCCTGTTTTACCTAGGAATTTATTGTTGGCGAGGAACAAAAAAGGATGTACCTTTGCTGAACAAACACTATTTAAAGCAATTGATGTTCATCAATCTCTTCTTTAGTATTTTGATCATTATTGAAGATAGTTTCGTGATTTTCAATGTCGATCAATATAGCTCCTTAGTGACAAAAATTTATAATCGTAGTGTCTCAGAGGATATTTTTTCGATTGTTATATGTGTTTTATTACTGCACTTCTTTATCAAAAAATATCAACCTCAGAAAGAAAAAACACAAAAGCAAGACACCTCTCTCTTGATTCAAGACTTTTGTCAGGATCACCAGTTTACTCAACGAGAAACGGAAATTTTTATATTGCTACTGTCACATCGAACCAATCAGGAAATTGCTGACCAGCTCTTTCTCTCATTAGGAACGGTTAAAACTCATGTCCACAATATTTTTATTAAACTTGACATAAAAAAGCGCACGCAAATTATCCCCCTTTTTGAAAAGTATAAAGAAGCCATTGAGTCAACCGTTTAAAAAAGTCCTGGAAGTATCCCTTCCAAGTTCTCAGTCTGTAGACGAGTCTGGGACATTAATCAGAAAAAATCTAATTAATGTCCCACTTTTTTATGAGGTTAATCATAAAATAAAAAAATGGAGAATGAGACAAAAGCGGCATCTTCAAAAATTCGCTGAAATTTATAAAAAATTTGAGACACACCAAGTAGATAATAATCAACACCAAAAAAAAGTATTTATGTTTCTTGTCAAATTTCGGAAATTCCTTCTTATTACTTGATGCTGAATACTTTTTTCTCAATCTTTCACCAATCATTCTAGAATTTCTCTTTACCAACATCATTTGACAAAGGGTCTCTTTTTTGTCCAAAATTTTGAACAAAACTAGATAAAAAGACATTCCAAACTCAAATTACAAGTTTGAAATGTCTTTTATCTATAGTCTGATCAGAGAAATATTTCTTTGGCTTCATCACTCATATATTTTATCTTACTCATCTTCATCATCGTCATCACTGAAAATCCGTCCATTCACATAACAAATGTTACTTGTAGCAGATTCGATTAATGAAAGTTCTGTTCCAATTAATTGACTGTTAATGAAGTCAATGACCATTGGCATGTTCATGCCTGCGTATAAGTCAATTACTTGACCCTCGAGAATTATTTTTGAAACTACATTACACGGAGTGCCACCCATTAAATCTGCTAATACTACGAAATCATCTAAATTGGCAATTACTGTTTCAAACTTTTCACGAAAATCTTCCGCTGATTCAGAAGGAAGAAGGCTTACTGTGTGAATACTTTCCTGAGGCCCCATTATCATTTCTGTACTTTTTTTCAATTCTTCACAGAAAAGTCCATGACTAATTAAAACTAATTGTTTTCCCATTGAACCACTCCTCATCACTAATTGGAATCAGCCTGACTTATTTTGAAATCACGCCTAAAGCTGATAATGCTACACAAACCACTAATACTATGAAAATTGCCTTAGTAGAAGTCATATTCTTTTTGCCAAGCATCCAATAAATTGCTGCAACGATACCGGCTGGTAATAATCGTGGTAAAATCATATCCAGGTTGTTTTGCATGTTTAACGTCACATCACCAATACTTGGTGCCCAAGACAATTTTACATTAATCATGGTAGCGACCAACGCTCCAACCATGAAGACCCCTAACAAAGTTGCAGCATCTGTCAAGGCAGTTAAGCGATGTTGCATCGTGGTAACTAAAGAGATTCCTTCACGATAAGCAAATTCTAATTGTTTCCAACGGAAAATCATAATAGCGATTTGTGCGATAATCCAAATAAAAATTCCAGTTGGGTTGCCATTAATTGCCATATTGGCTGCTAAGGCTCCAAAAATTGTTGGAATTAACGCTGCGAAAATCGAATCACCAATTGCTGCAAAAGGCCCCATCAACCCAGCTTTTAAACCTGAGACAGTGTCTTTACCATCAATACCTTCCTTTTCCTCAATAGCCAAGTCAATCCCGGTAACGATAGTATTGAAGAAGTTTGATGTATTAAAGAATTGGGTATGAGTTTTCATCATTTCTTTTAATTCAGGAGAATTATCACCATAAAGCTTGCGTAATTGCGGCAGAATTGTATAAAGATAGCCTGATCCTTGCATCCGTTCATAGTTCCAGCCTAATTGGAAAGTAAACAAGCTTCTGCGATTGATCTGCTTAAAGTCTTCCTTCGTTAACTTATAATTAGATTTCGTCATCTTCAATCTCTCCTTCATCTGAATCATTCGATGTAACATCTTTAGGGGCTGGCGAATGTGGTATCAGCTGTCCATTTTTGTAACTGATGGCTGCTAAAGAAAATCCAACTAGTGCAATTGCTAACATTGGAAGTGAATTAAATATTCCTTCGAAATTCTTCACAACTCCTGCAACACCCGTTCCTAAAACCTGCATGTTAGTAAAGACGGTTCCTAGTAATGCCGTTAATGTAAATCCTAAAATTAGGTAAGGGAAATGCTTTTTAACTGGTAAGTAACGTAGTAGAATAGCAAAACCGACAGCTGGTAAAACTGCTCCAGCTACTGATAATCCATCGCCTAACCACTTCAAATCACCATTTAGCACGGCTACCACTTGTTCTACTAGTCCTCCTCCAAATGCTAATGCTAGAAAAACGGGAATCATACGAGAAAGTGACCAAGAGAGGGCTCCCATTAAGAAATTACGTTCGATCCCTTTGTAGTTCATATCTTCAACTAATTTATCAATGCGATGCGCAAAATACGTATTCGCAAAACGGGCTAATATATCTAATTGAATCATCAAGCTAGCTACTGGTACCGCAATTACGGCAATTGCTTGCTCTGGGTTCATTCCTAGCGCTACTGAGAAAGCTGTCGCTAAAATCGTTCCAGAGTTGGCATCAATTTTTGATGCACCCCCAAAGGTACCAACACCAAGTACAGTCAATTGCATACTACCACCAATAATAAGTCCTGCTTTTAGATCTCCCATCACTAGACCAGCAAATAATCCGGCAAAAACGGGTGCACTCAACGATGAATAAATTTGTAACTCATCTAAAATTTGATACCCTGCGTATAATGTTAATAATAAGATCTGCCACCATAAGATATCCATTTATTTATCCTCCTATTTCGCTAATAAAGCCATAAAATTTTCTGCTTTATCACTTGGAACCATCTGCGCTACTAAGCGAACACCTTTAGCCTGTAATTTGTTAAATACTTCTACATCTTGATCAACCACATTGATTGATTTAGTAATGGACCGTGTTTCATTCGTCTGTGACATATTCCCAACATTAATTTCTTCAATTGGGACTCCTAATTCTACCAACTTCAATAAACGATCCGGCTCCCGAGCAATAATCAATAATCGTTGAGAATCATATTTTCCTGCTAAAATATTATTAGCAGCTTTTTCAATCGGCAATACACTTAATTTAACTCCTGGTGGAGTTGCCAGCTTTAATCCACTTTTTTCAATATCATTTTTTGCAACTTCATCATCTACAACCATAATCCGTGTGATGTTCAACTTGGTTGTCCATAAGTTGGCTACTTGTCCATGAATTAAACGTCCATCAATTCTTACTCCGATAATACTCATTGTTTATCCTTCTTTCATTTCTTTATATAGTGGTGCTTTTACTAATTGGATCTCTGGTTGGAAAGTTCCTTCTGTTTCAAAAATCACTATTTCATTGTTTCCTTTTTTAAATAAGCTTTTCGGAATATATAGCGAAAGTGTTGGCCCAACTTCCCAAAAACGTCCAATATTGGTCTGATTAACAAATACGACACCTTTCCCAAATTTTGATAGATCAATGAAGCTATCCTCCACTTCATCAAGTGTTACTTCATAGCGATAAAAACTTGGCTGGTTAGGATGCCATTCCTTTGAAAAATCAACTTTCTCGCATGACTCTAGTGGTAAACAATACTGATTCCAATCAGTGATAAAATGTAGATCAGCCATGACCCCTGTACGAATTCCCTTTTTTTGTGTATCGGCTAATAATTTATGACCATAATTAACACGCCCCATATTTTCAATTAGAATATCTAATTGATTGTCTTCCTGAGGCATTGGAACAATGATATCTTCACCAATTTCTGTCTGATATTGTGTAGCTTGCAGTTTTTGATTTAAAAATAGTTGGCTACGGTCTCTTCCATCGATTACTCTCAGTCTTTCATGTTCTGCATCTTTTTTTATTGAGGTGCGATACAGAATATAACCTGTATTTTGTCCTAACATTTCCATCGTTTCTGGATATTTCATTTTTACTGATTGACTAATTGTATCTAATGTTGAAAATAAACTGACTTTATCAATTAATGGAATATCTTTCATTTCCATTGTGTCTTTTGTCAAAGGTTCCATTTGTTGGATATCAGGGAATGTTTCATGAATCATTGTCTGGATTGCATAATATTTTTCGGTTGGATTTCCTTGCTCGTCTAAGGGTGCTCCGTAATCATAAGAAGTAATCTGTGGCAAATCAATCACTCCTCTAGCTGAGCAACCATTCATAAATCCAAAATTTGTTCCTCCATGGAACATATACAAGTTAATACTTCCTCTCAGCACGACCTCTTTGATTGCCTCAGCTAATTCTTTTGCATCACGTTGTACAATCGGTTCCTTCCAACGATTAAACCAACCATCCCAAAATTCCATACACATTAAAGGCCATTTTTTCCCATGCTCATTGAAGAAAGCTTCCATTGAAGAAAAATTTTCTTCAGCCTTTGAACCAAAATTTCCAGTAACTAAAATATCTTCATCAATCATGCTGCCTGCTCTGAGTGTCGCTCGCCATGGTCCATCCGAAGTGAAAAATGGCACTGTTATTCCTCTGTCCAACATTAAATCACGTATCGAACGTAAATAGTCTTTTTCTTCTCCATAAGAACCGTATTCATTCTCAATTTGAATCATTAAAATATTTCCACCATTTGTCAGCTGATGCGGCACGATTTTTTTTATTAAAACATCATAATAATCCGCCACATGGTTCAAATAAACGGTTTCATTTGTTCGGATCCGAGTTCCCTCATTAAGTAACCAAGCAGGAAAACCACCAAACTCCCATTCTGCACAAATATATGGAGATGGTCTAACAATCGCGTATAGTCCTAATTCCTCAGCAATGGACAAAAAATGTTCTAAGTCCAAAATTCCCTCAAAATGGAAATCTCCTTTTTTAGGTTCATGTAGATTCCATGGTACATAAGTTTCAACTGTATTAAATCCCAATGCTTTCAGATTATATAACGAGTGATACCAATCGGCTGAATCCACTCTAAAATAGTGGATAGCTCCTGAGAGTATCTTAAAGGGCTTACCGTTTAGAAGAAAATCTTCTTTAATCTCAAATGTGTTCAAAAGCTCCCTCCTTCAATAAAAGCGTTTTCAATATATTGATATATCAAATAATTTGAAATAGAAAGTCAACCCTATCCAACATAACAGAACGTGTTAAAATCAAATTATACATACAAAACCAAAGACTCTAACGAAAAGTTTAATTCTTTGATGTTGTTTGAAGGGTTAATTTAGACATCCCAAAATGGCAATAAACTTTATACAGAAGCAGAATTAATATAAATATTTAACGTAAGCTCTATTACAGTCATTCGCTCCCTGAATGAATAAAGGATGGATTCATAATTCGTCATCAAGGTCGTGACTCATTTGTTTCACGTAAAGAAAAACTGGTCTAGTTTTCTGACATTGAATTATTCACTATCAGCAATGATCAAGTCCAAGTTTTATCAATCGCTCGAGGGAATGATCCACACTATTTAAAGAAGCTTGAACTGCCAGCCTTAGCATTTTATGATTGCATCAGACATTTACGAAAAACTAAAAAACTGCATATATCTATCAGCAAACTTATTTGCCCGAACAATATGTGGATCCTAATTGTCAAGAATTGTGTTATTACAATTCCAGCTGTCAGCGCTTTAAACAAGACTACAATATCCACATGAATGAGGAAGATTTTACGGAAACAAATAAAATTATATTTCCAACTCCTTTAAATGTTGCGAAATTATTAAAGATTCTTACCGATGAACCGACCGTTCTGCAAGTCCGAGTGACGAAACGTAGAGGTTCACAACAACTACTGGAGTACGTTGAATCCTACAAAAAATGGAACTTCTACCAAATTGAGTTGGTCTCAAAAAATCATTGATTTTATCTAGATCGATTTTTTCACTCAATCTTTTTTACAGTTATTTTTTCAATATGCGATTGAATATTCACCGGTGAAACATGACCTGTTTGTCCTTCTTGTGCATTAGCCATACCAGTAGCCATACAAAACTTCAAAAGTTCTATTTCATCCATTTCTTGTGATAGGCCGTAGGCAAATCCAGCGACTGTAGCATCTCCTGAACCAACTGGGTTGACTGCTTTTATCGTAGGGAGCGTAACTCGATAAAAACAATCTTTATGTTTTGCGAGAGCTCCAGCTTTTCCTAGAGAAACAATGATCCATTCAATACCTGCGAAGATAGGTTGAATCAATTCTTCCTGGACTTCTTCTAATCGATCAATCGAAAATGAATGTCTCAGTAGTGTCGATAATTCCTCAAGATTTGGTTTGATTAAAAATGGCTTCTGTTTGCCAGCTAAAACCTGATGCAAGCTTTCCCCAGAGGTATCGACAAGAACCTTTGCGGACTGCTCTTCTGTCAATTGGACCAACGTTTGGTAAAAATTTGATGGCAATCCTTTTGCAAGACTACCTGAGATTGTGACAATCTTTGCTTTTTTTATTAGCTCCTTGAAGTTTTCTAGGAAATTCTGCTGTTCTTCATAGGAAACTGTTGGGCCCGCTTCCAAAATCTCAGTTTGATTTCCTTCATGCAAAATAGCGATTGAATCCCGGCTTTCTTCTTTGATTTCTGTAAATTTCTGCTTAATACCGGCATGCTTTAATTCATCTGCAATAAACGCCCCATGAAACCCACCGAGAACTCCTGTAGCGAGTACATCCCCCTTTAGATCATGGATTACTCGGGTTACATTAAGTCCTTTTCCACCTGCTGTTTTATTAACTTGATCTGTTCGATTGACAGTATCCACATTCAAGGAAGCAAGCGGATAGGAAATATCAATTGACGGGTTCATCGTTACAGTTACTATCACGAGCTCTCCTCCTAGTTCACAGCTGCTTCTTTTTCAACTTGGACTTTGTCATACCAAGAACTGGCTGTTTGTGCCAAAACGTTGTTCAAGCTTTCGATATTTTCACGACCTTCACTTTTCAGCCAGGCACGAGCAGATTCTTCACCAGATTTGATAAACGGCTTCACACCATTTTTCCAAGTAGCTCTACCACAAAGCACACCATTAAAGGTCGAACCTGAATCTTTAGCAAAAAACAATGTTTGTTGGAATAGCTTCGTAGAAACACCGGCACTCAAGAAAATAAAAGGCAAATCTGTCGCTTGACTTTGTTCCAAGAAGTACTTTGCCGCCTCCTCTTTGGTATACGCTACTTCATCTGTACTGAAACCCTCTACAAAATTCATATTGACAGGAACTTCTACCTTTAAAACATCTACTTTGTACTGTGGTTTCGAAAATTCCTTCATCATGCTATTGACTTTATGCGGTTTTACTTTGGCATATTCAAGTGAATGAACATCTGAAATTTGAGTATCATATGATAGCAATTCTAAATAGAATGGCAAATCTTCTTCGGCACACTCGCTACCTAAACGTTCTACGAAGACATGCTTCTGATGATTGATTTCCGGATCTTCATCTACGTCATAATAAAGTAGAAACTTAATCGAATCGGCTCCTTGCTCTTTTAATCGTAAAACTGACCAATTTGCTAATAAATCAGGCAAGCGTCCCGGTGTTGTTACATCATAGCCGGTTTTTTCATAGGCCAACAACAAACCAGCATCTTCATGTCGTGCACTTGCAGCAGGAAGACCATATTCTGGGTCCAATAAAATAGAAGATGCATAAGGGGTTAATTCACTAGAAACTAACTCCTTGAAACGCTCAATCTGTTCATCATTTAATTCTACATTTAAGGCTTTGATCATTTTTTTTAATGCTCCGCGTTGATCAATCGCTAAGGCACTGATAATACCATCTTTTGTCGATAAACGATCCATTGCTGCTTTTTTTCCTCTGGTTAATGTAATCATGGTTCTTCCTCCCAGTTTATTTTTACTTATATTTGTGAATCGTTACACCTTTTACAACTCGGTTAACTGTTCCTGTTGGTGACGGTGTATCTGGTTTATTATTCACTTTAATCGATGATAACAAAGCGACTATTTGGGCAACCATGATATAGCTTAGTGCTAAATAGCCATCTGGCAGTAATTCGGCCTCAGTTGTAAACTCGAATTTATCGCCAGTGAAATTCCGTTGCCCTGGTTGAGTAATGGCGAACACTCCGGAAGCGATTTCATCTCCACGTACTTCTTCTAAGACATCCAAGTCGTAATCACGCGTGTAAGGATTATTATTAACAAAACCGAACATGATTGTTTTTTGATTAATAAACGACTTTGGACCATGGCGAAAGCCCATTGATGAATCAAAGATGGTAGCAATTTTTCCGGCTGTCAATTCCAGAATCTTCAATTGCGCTTCCCTTGTTAATCCAGCTAGACTTCCTGAACCAACATAAACAATGCGTTCAAAATCAAGCTGAACGATTTTTTCAATTTCATTTACTCGGGTAATTACTTCATTTCCTAAATTACTTAAAACCTTCAGGTATTGTTGTTTCTTCACTAATACTGTTTGATCGAATGTCAACAAAGCTCCTAAAGTCATGCAGGAAAAGCTACCAGTCATAGCAAAGCCACTATCATTGGAACGTGCTGGCATCAAGAATAAAAAACTATTGGAATCGGATTGACTAATTTGAGCTAGTTTTCCTTCTACAGCACACGTAATTGATAAATGATAGATCGTATCAACCACCTGATTTGCAATTTCAACTGCTGCCAAGCTTTCAGGACTGTTTCCACTCCTCGCAAATGATACAAGTAAAGTTGGTTCTTCTTTAATTAAATACTCTTCAGGTTCTGCGACAATATCAGTCGTTCCAATACTTTCAAAGCTAAATGCTTGGCGATCACCGTTCTTGCGCAAATAAGGAACTAATGTGTCTCCTACATATTGAGATGTTCCTGCACCAGTGAAGATTACACGTGTTCGCTGACCATTTGCCTTTTCTTTAACTATTGCAAGAAAATTATCTAATTCCTTTTGAACTGTTTGATAGTGATCAAGGGTTTCTTCCCAAAGTTCCGGCTGTTGGCGTATTTCGCGTGTCGTGATCTCAGCACCCAGCTGATCCAGTTTTTCTTTTCCTACTGTAAACATGTTTCGATTCTCCTAACTATTTCGAATATGGCGGATCTGATAATGAAATTGATCCGCACGGGCGACACTTAAAGTAAATTCGATAATTTCATTTTTCATATTATAGGTTTGACGTGCTAAATGAAGGACAGGTGCTCCTTCTGAGATTATCAGCTGTTTCGCATCTTCCTTTGAGGCAACACTTGCATATAGCTCTTCATCTGCTAATCGAACGGTCTGATTAAAATCCTCGGAAAAAAGATCATATAGAGGTTTGCTTCTTAAAAGCTGATCATTTAATGATAAGAAAAATTTGACTGGCAAATAGGTATCTTCGATCATAAGCGGTTCCCGATCAGCTATCCGCAATCGACTTAATTTGAAGACTACTTCTCCTAATGAAAGATTCAATTGTTTTGCAATAAATTTGTCCGCTTCAATTTTTTCAAAAGCTAAGATCCGCGTCTCAGCAGTTCTACCTAAACTTTTCATTTGTTCAGTAAAGCTATAGGTTCCTGCTAAATCTGCTACGTTCTTTTTGATATCGGATACAAATGTTCCTTTTCCATGTCTCCGATAAATATAACCTGTATTTTCCAACTCTTTCAAAGCTAATCGAACCGTTGTCCGACTAACTCCGTATTGAGCAGTTAATTCTCGTTCAGAGGGTAATTTATCATGGGGTATCATGTTACTTTCCATCTGATTTTTAAGTAAATCTACCAACTGATGATACAAAGCTTTGTTTTTAAAAGAATTTCCCATAGGTTTCTCCTTCTTTTAAACTGGTTATAACCACAAACTAATGGTAAGATGGTTTTTTTATTTTTGTCAACAAACAATCTGGAAAAAATTCTACAACCGTCTTAAATCGTTGATTTAGCAATGATTATTTTATTGAAATAATAAAACTATCCATTTTTAAGAAATTGTTCCTAGCGAAAATAACAGTCATAAGTGCTGAAATCTGATACCAGTTGAAAAAAATAGGAAATAAAAACCTACTAATCTTAGTATGTTTATTTGCTTAAAAAAGTTTTACCGTGACGAATCAAAATTCGCCGTTTGAAATGATAAAAATTTCGTTTAAATACTTTGATAGGCTTGTTTAAACATCCTAGTGGTCCATTTGAGTAATTGTAGCAGAAGGCATTTCGGATCTGTGTCAGAAACTTTCTAAATGTTCGCAAAGTTGTCGTATAGGTTTCGATTTCTCTGGTTAAATAGCCCCCAAATAGTGAATAATGTCTTTTCTATACCGTTTAAATCATAAAAAAGATATTGGCGAATTTCGCCAATATCAAAAAATGTAGAGCCTAAAAAAGCTTCTGCTTTCGTATAGGTAGTAGACAACTCTCCATCCAACCTATATATTCTTCCTATCTATATTTAATCTAGAAAAAAAGAATCAATCCCTTATTCGTTGGGATTGATTCTCTATTCGTCTCTTTTTTAACTTCTGTCGGCAATTTTTGTTTTATACTCTGAATCTTTCAGCTAACCTCAGCTCTCATCAAAGAGCTCCCTTTTTCACTTTTTCACTTTTTCTGACTAACTAAATTTGTTACAACTGATTCTCTGTATAATTCATTTCGATAAAACTGGCATTATGGTAATTGGCATCTAATTTTCTCTGACATAAGTCAAAAAACTGGCGGTTATGGGTGGAAAAGATGATCTGTGTTCCTAGCTTAAATGCAAGGATTCTTAATAGATCAATAAAGGATAATTCATTAAGACTATCTAAGTGTTGGATTGGATCATCCATGAAAATCGTATTCACTTTGTCTGTATTCTCTAGAGCGGTTCCTAGAAAAATACTTAAAGACAATATATTTACTTGGGCAGAACTTAGATATAAAATCGGGGCATCCTCTTCATCCTCTGTTCGTTTGCACATAATATCCAATCCTAATTTATCGGGATTTGCTTCATTGATTTTAAAACTAATCTTACGAAAATCAGGGTGAGGTTCGATCATTTGAAAAATCTGATTGACGGTATCTAAGTTAAATGTACTTTTGATTTGCTTTTTGATCTCGGTTAATTTACTGTCTTTTAATTCTTTTAGTTCTTGTACTTTGCTACTTAAGTGGTTATAGATTTTTTTTACTTTTGCTTGTTCGCTTCTTTTCTCTTCGATACCTGTTTCAGAGATAAAATCACTGGTAAGCCCAGATAGTTGACCCAACAGTTGATTTTTTTCCGTTAATTCGTAAATAGCTGTGGTCAACTTTTGCTTATTTTTTTCCAATTCTTCTGGTGCAATGATTACTTGGTCAAACAGCTGATAAGATATCTTTTCGATATATTTCCTCCGTACAACGAGCTGCCGAATCTGCTCTGCTTGGATTCGTTGTTCTTCTACTAATTCTGTTTTACTTTTCCCATTTACTTGTTCTAGTCGTTGTTCTTTTTCAGCAATAAGCTTGGTTTCTTGTTCATTGATTTTTTCTAACTCGCGTTTACATTGCCTTTTAAAATCAGAGATAGCAGAAATACCAAGCGCTTCATAAAACGCCTGTTCTTGCTGATAATATTGATACTGTTCGTTTCCTTTTAGATCATTTAAGCTTTTTTTTGCTTGTTGATAATGTAATTCGATCGTTTTGAGCGTATGAGTATTCTTGACATTCAGCTGTTCATTTTGATTGATTTTTTCTTTGATATTTTGGTATTCATTCGTTAATTTTACCAATTCCTCCTGTAGTGACTTTACTCTTTTCTGAGTTTCTTCAGCAATTTTTTCACAGTCAATCTCATATTTTTGGCTGTATTCATTTAACTTGTACCAGTGTTTCTCATTGGTTAAATACGCTTCTTCTTGTTGTTTTAATTTTAAGGTTACTTGTAACAGATCTTGGTCAAGTTGGTTGATTTCAGTTTCCTTAACCGTTATTTGTATCTGAATCTGTTGTTTTACTCCAGAAACTACATCAGTTAACCGCCTAGTTGATTCATCGATCATTCCTTCTAAGCGGCTGATTTCCTTCGTCAGTTGCTCAATCGGTAAAAGATCTGTCGTACTAGCTTCAATTTTTTGGATGATATGTTGAAATTCTTGATGATCATGGAGACATAATGGACAGACAGACGAAGACGTATCCGTTACGATAGAATAACCTAATTTTTTCAACTGTTCTAACTGACTGCCCAGATCTTCTAAAGAGGAACGTTCCTTCTTCTTTTGTGCTAAATCAACTTCCAATTTTTTTCTTTCTTGCCAAATGTCATCAAGTTGGCTTGTCTGTTCCAACAAAAATGAATAATCAGGATCTTTTGAATAGTCTTTTTGGCTTAACTGATGATCGTCTAAGTTTAGTAATGAAAACAATTTTGTCAACGTTAGCTTTATCTTACCTAACTTGGCTTCCAAATCTATTTTTTTCTTTTTCTGTTGTTTGATTTCATGATCAAGTAATTGTCTTTTCGCTTTAACATCGGAATAACTGTTTAATTCTTTGATTTCTGTTAATTGATTCGTCCGCAACGCTCGTTTATTTTGACACTCACTTAATGTTACTTCTTGCTCTTGATGCTCCTTTTGTAAAGTAATCAATGCTTGTTCACATTTTTTTCGTTGATTGATCCATTCATTGATTTCTCTATTACTGTTTTGTTCAGCCATTTCTAGTGCCTGAAAATCTGCTTCATGATTGATAAGAAAGTTACAACGCTTGAGATGGTTGCTCAAGTCTATTTTTTCGTCAAACAGTGCTTTCTTTTTTTCTTCGATTGTCTCAATTTCTGTCAAATGGGCTAACTTTTCGTTGACATCAGCAACCTGCTTTTCAGACCATTCGATCTGCTGCGGTATTTGTCGATACTCTTGGGTCATTGTGATTAAATTTTCTAGCTGTTGTCGCTCCTCTTCAAACTGGTTCAATTTTATTTGATTATTGCTTTTTAATTTGTTCGATTCGATATACAATTCTTGTAAACCTAATTGATTCTTTAACAATGGATCTTTTTTACTATTCTTTCCGTTTAACTTGGCATAATTTTCTTTCAGCTGGTTGATTGTTTGCCATATTTTTGCATTACTTTCGAGTTTTTCAATCTCTTTTGTTAGCTGATTCATTTTAGTTTCTTGTTGTCCTAATGCTTTATTCATTTCATTGACGAATAAGACTAGATTTTTATAATCCTCAGATACATTTTCTTTGTCCCAAAAATTACTTAAAGCATCATATCTTCCTTCGGCACTCTGTGATCGCAAAAAAGCATCGATTTGATTGTGTGTCAATAAATTTTTTTGTCGTAAAATCTTTAATTCTTTCGCTGTTAAATCAACCGTTTTTTTGGTCTCATTCCCTTCAACGTAATCCGTTGTTTGCTTTCCATTTAACTTTTTCGTTGTTAATGCATAAAAACTGCCATCATCAAATGCTAGTTCCACACTGCCCACTTCGGCTGAGGAATATTTGTTCTTTAAAATATACTTTCGCTCTTTGGAGGCGATATCACGGACATTTTTATTTTCATTCAGTCGACTGATTTCGCCAGTCAAGCTCCATTCGATGGCATCAAAAAAAGAGGTTTTTCCGGTTCCATTTGGCGCATACAAAACAATCAAATTTGATATTTCATTAAAAACAGGATTCACACAATCAAAATATTTTTGCCTTTCAAATGCTCGAAACGAATCAATTTTTATCCCTTTCAATTTAAGACTCATCGGTTCCTTCCTTTACGTTAAGATTTGACAGCTCATGTTTTATATACTCTTGTATTCGTGCTTTTTTCTCTTTTTTAGCCATCGTTTTTAATTCTGCTAACAAATGGATGATTTTCTCATCATTTTGCCGCTCATCCTTAGCCAGTTTCTTTACTGGTTTTGTCTGTTCCAGATTCAATAATAATCTTTTTTGAATTTTATTTTTTTGTGCTTCTTTTTGTGCTTCTTTTTGTGCTTCTTTTTGTGCTTCATTAGTAGCAAATTCTCGAAAATTATCCACGATCACCTTTCTGGTTGCATACTTGTCTTGTTCAATACTGGCTTTGATTGGCTTCGCTACTTTGGCTTTGACAAAAAGAAAAAAATAAATATTCCATCGTTCAATCTTCCTTTTTAATTGACTTTGAAAACTGTAGGCAATCTGATCGTTGATTTCTTCATAGTTGGCTAATAACTCATCTTGATTATCAAATACATAACAAAAAAAATGGATTCGATACTTTTCGTTTGCTTGTTGGTACGTGTAACAGGTCAATCCCGTCGTTTTTTCTATTATTTCATACGTAGTGATTTCTTTTAATATCTCTACCATTGTCATCTACCTCCATTAGTTTGCAATTTCTTCAAACAAACGAGTTAACTCCTCTGGAAACCTCTGAGAAAACTCAACGGCTGTTAACCCTTTTGTGTCGTGTAAAATCTGATCAATTTCATTTTCGATATAATCGACATGAACAATAGGAAATAATTTTTTTTCATTGGGATTATCAATCGTTAACCGATCAGAAACTTCTGGATGATCGATGTTCACGACGATTCCCTCAATTTGTTCTCGCTTGGCAATACTCCCACCCCGAAATTTTCTCCTTTGATTAGTTACAAACAAAACATCTTGTTTATCTAGCTTGTCATAAAGTGTACTTCTAAATAAACTCCCAATGAAACGGTCAAGTGTTAGATGATTTGTAAATAATACATGGATACCAGCTCTTTCCTTTTCCTGAGTGAGTAATTTGAAACAATCATCGATCTCAAAAGCAATATTTGTTTGTAATAACTTGTAAAGCAAGATCTCCAGCCAAGCGATCCACAAGAATTTATTGGTATAATCCTCATTTTTCTGAGAAGGAAGAAACAGATAATCACTTAACCGATTATGGATCAATTTAGGTGTTATGTCGGAAAAACATTCACGATAACATTTTTCAATCAGAAAAATCAGCTTATTTTCTTGTCCACCTACTTCTCGTAATTCATTTATGATAGATGTCAAATATTCACTAAAATCATTCAAGCAACGAGGTACCAGCATGATATCAAACTCTTCTAAAAAGAAAGCAACAATATGTGCGATATGAATCCCTTCAACAATTCCTTGTTGCCCCGCTGACTGAAGTTTCGTAATAATCCCAGTCAAATAACACTTACCTTCTCTTTCGACGTACACTCCTGATCCTGAGCAACCTCGCATGTTCTCATACTCCGTGTTGTTAGACGATCCTATTTCATTGTCCAGTACCAATTTAAAAATATCTGGCTTACTGATTTGAGTTGCCTTTCCTCGATAAGGAGTTCCACCGTCTTCTTTCATACACTCTGGATAACCATAAAATACGATTTCTTGCTTATTTTCTGGTTCCATTATAAGCAGTTCAGGATAACCTTTTTTTACCTTCACTTTGATAATCGATAAATCTAGACTATCTGAGCATCTTGGTGGTTCTAAGATTTCTAGTTCAGATTGGGTATAATCAAATAGTTTGAAGTCATTAATTGTTTCCCCAACCACACAATGTTTTGCGGTGATCACAAAACCCGTTTCACAATCCTGCTGATACAATAAACCTGAACCATAAGTATTGGTTCCTCTAATATTCACTGATAACTCTTCAAAATCATTCATATGTCAATCGTTAGTACCCTCTCATTCATTTTTTTCTTGATCAATTGAATCCCGTATTTTTTTATTTCTTCATTTGTAAATAACCCCTCACTCGCATCAGAATAATTAAAATAAAAATTCGTTGGTCGTTTTTTTGTGTAGTTGTGGTAAACAATCCTTGATAAGGCTTCTTTGTGCGGAAAACCATGACGATTCCCCTTATTTGAACTAATCAAATAATTTTCACATTCAATCTGTTTTAATAAATCGTCACTAGTATTCGCTTTACTCCCATGATGAGCCACTTTTACCAAGTCAAAATGCAGCTCTTTTTCCCCATATAGTTCTTTTAACTTCGCAGTGACAGTACTTGGATGAGCATCTGCTAGCATCAACAGTCGTTTGCCTTCATACTCCAATATAAAGCTAATACTGCTCCCATTTGCGACAGCGCGATCTTCTTGGAAAGCTTTTTTGATCAGTTCTTCTACGCTTCCCTGATGATTGACATTTCGACCGCTGATCAGTTGATCCCTGGTTTCTTTTTGAGTTGCCTTTTCCCAATCTGTATATAATTTCCTTAGACTTGCTTCATCAGGTGTCAAAATCGTCATTTTTGCCCCATTGAGTAATTTGGGCTGACAAGAATTGTCAATAACTGTCATCTTTTCAATCCTCAAATTCTCCAAATACCGATCGAAAGACTCCCCTTGTTTAAAACTAATCTCTGACTTTTCTTGAACGATCTCCAGTTGATCATCATAAACAACCTTTGTATCAAACTTTTGCGATAACAGCTTTCTAGAATTAAAAAACACTCGTTTAATACATGACTTATCAAAACTCGACTGAGAAAACAAACTCAAAAATCCCCGAATATGATCGGCATCAATATGTGTCAAAACCAGTAAGTCAATGCACTCGCCTTTCTGGCTAATTGTTGCAATTTCCTCTTTCAACTGCCTAACAACTTGTTGTCCTTGACCTCCATCGACAAACAGATTCGTCCGTTGATCTTCTTCTCCATACTGAACGATCAAACAATCGCCATCATAAGCAGGTAAAGCTTTCACTGTAATCATTTCTCTTTCATTGCAGTCCTGTCCCTGCAACCTCCTCCTTCTTCTGCTTTCTTTTCGCTGATCTTGTTATTCTTTACTAACCAAAATCACACACAATAAACTTCTATTCATTTGTTATTGGCGATGGAATTCAGCTGACAAGAAGAGCTTTCAGTCCATTAGTTAATTGCGCGAAATACACTCTTTTCTTTCTTATCTTACTCCCCATAACATTGTTATTGTAAATAAATTTTGATTTTTAAACGCCAATCATTCTCATAACCAGAAATAATTGCTTGATTCATAACTCGCCAAATAATTGAGAAGGCGACAAAAAAATATCGCAAGCAAAAAAAAGCCAGCAAGACCATTTTAAGGCTTGCTGACTTCAATTCTTGATTGTTAAAATTTAGCACTATACAGACAAATGAAGTTCAAATGATCACTCAATTCCCAAAAAATACTGACTCTCACTGGTTCTTGAGTTCAATTACCATTGCTTTAATTCTATCTCTTGTTTTTCTAAAAGCTGATGCTATTTCTGCTTCAGTTCCAACTGCTTGTGCGGGGTCTGTTAAATCCCAATGAATGTGCTGAACACCTACAGGAATCGTCGGACATTTATCTTTTGCATCTCCACAAAGCGTAATAATCAAGTCTGCTTGTGTAAAATAATCCTGATCGATCAAATCAGACGTTTGGTTTGAAATATCAATTCCATCCTCAGCCATAACCTGAACCGCTCGTGGATTCAGTCCATGAGTTTCAATACCTGCGCTTTTAATTTCCACATCCGAGGCAGATAATAATTGACGTGCATATCCTTCCGCCATTTGGCTACGACAAGAATTTCCCGTACATAAAAAATAAATTTTTTTCATTCTTATTTCTCCTCCTGGATATGAGCATTCAATATAGCTCGGTCATTATTTTATTCTCTAACTAAAAGCAAGCATACAGGAATTTTTGTAAGAAAGCATCAAAAAAGAGTGAAATGATTGAAAAGTTACGTCATCAATTATCAGTTTGGTATGTTTTGGCCATCAGTTCTGATCTTCTTTTTACCTGACAATTAATAAATGTCATTATCCATGGATCGTCTAAAATTGAAGAAAATTCATCATATTCGATGTCATGAATCGCTTCCTAAAAGGATTTTTTACTAACGAATGCTAAATGAACGCTTTGTTTTAAACAGCAGTTTGACGAACCTTATTCTATTGAAAGAAGCTAGAATAACCGTAGCTATTAGCACCCCACCCATAATTTCACTACATTTGGTTTTATACTAAAAAAATGAAATAAATTGATTGATTGAACACATTGAAACCTAACCTTGTTCCTTTAAACTTAAATTGTAAGCGAAGATCGTTTACATAAATTATATTAAAGGGAGGAATACCATGAAAAAAAAATTACCATTGGTCAGCCTATTGTTTGGTTTCATTGCTTTAATGTTTTTCTTACCACTAACCAAAACACACGCTGATGTCACCGTAACAAACGATTGTACAGATCCGTCACATTCATTTACAGCTTCCATTAACGCAGATAATGGAAAAGATGTCTCGTCAGACTACTACAAAGTAACAGTTGGACAAACAGAATCTTGGCGCAGAAATGATCCTAGAGGCCATATTTTAGCCATTGTTTATTTAGAACAACTTAGGACCTACTATACTCCAACTAACGCCGCCTACTCTTTTAAAGATGGAAAACTTTATTCCCAAGGTAGCACAACAGAAATCACTCCGTTAAAAGTTGAAACAAATTCGCTTGTTACGCGAAGCATGAACGTTAACATGATTAATCTTTCCACAAGTCTTACAACAGTATCGTTAAGTAAATGGAAAAGTGGCGGATCGACAGACTACTTTACGCTAAACCACCTTGATAGTGAAACTTGGAGCAGAAATGATGATCCAAGAGGCTTTTTAGTTTCAGTCCTATATAATGGCGGATTCTCAAAAGAATACATATATTATTTACCTAGCATACAATACCTAGGCTACAAAAATTTTCTGACAATCAGAAAAGATGCTATCTATGATTGGGATGAAACGCAGAAATTAAAAGTAGTTAATGTGATTGACTACTAAGCATGAAGAACCATTAAAGCGATCGAATAATAACTAATGATGAGCCTAGGGAGAAAAGATGCCCTAGGCTTTTTCATTAAGTACAAAAATAAATAACCAGTGTTTTGAAGTTGAACTTCACACAATAGAAATACCGTCTTCTAAAGTATAAAAAACGTTTATAAAGACTATCCGCTTATTCACTCATCTTACAGTACTTTTTCCACCCTCTTGCTAGATTTCAGCCAGCTCCTCAACTATTCAAGAACTGATCGATATTCCAAAGAAAAATTCCACTATACTTGACTCTAAAATAAAAAAAATGAATAAAATAGTAAATTAGAATCATTGAAAAATAGTCTGCATCCTTTAGACTTAAATTGTAAGCGAAAACGTTTACGACTATATTATATTAACAGGAGGAATATCATGAAAAAAAAATCATCACTGGTCAGTTTATTAATAGGAATGGTCGCTTTAGCCATCTTTTTAATACCGACCAAAGCAGCACATGCTGACGTCACTGTAACAAACGATTGTACGGACTTTTCAAGCATCCAGGCTTCAATTAATGCGAATTCTTCAGGACAGGGTAACACAAATTACTTCAATATTGAACCTGGTCAATCAGACTCTTGGAGTAGACTTTCTCGTACTGGGTTTATCTTGGCGATTGTCCATAAAGGAATGCTAAGAACCTATTATACGCCAACGAGTGCTTCTTACTCTTATAAAGATGGTAAACTTTATCAAAAAAACAACTCAGCTGAAATCACACCATTGAAAGCCGTAGTATTCTCTGAGGAAAAAGCTACTAAAATTGTAAATATGGTCAATCTCTCTGATGGAACAGTTCAGGTTGCATTAAGCAAATGGAAAACTGGCGGGTATGCAGATTACTTTGAACTTTCTCGTCCAGCCGTTGAGAGCTGGAGCAGAAACAATGATCCAAGAGGCTTTTTAGTTTCATTGAGAGCTAAAGGCGAAATGAATGAATACATATATTATTTACCTAGCATTGAAAATATCGGTGGAAATTATTTAACTATTAAAAACCAAGCCATCCTTGATTGGGATGAAAGAACTCCATTAAAACTTGTAAATGTTATTAAATATTAATTTATAAGCAAATAAACCAAAAGAGACTGGGCCAAAAAATTGACGGCTCTATAATTTATGGGACTGAAAAATCAAAATTGATTCTTCAGCCCCATTTTCATTTTTGCTATAAAAAAACATATCGTTCTCTAGTATGATTAAATCACCAAAACCTAACCAACTGAGAGGACGATATGCTCTATAAATGATTTCAACAAAAAAATGCTAAAATTAATAGATAAAAATTTAACAAAATTCAAATAAGAACTGAGCTAGAATGATGGTCCTTTTTGATCCAGATTTGATTTTGTATCATTCATATTTTTTAAATAAAGAGTAAAAAAAGCCAGTAAAACCTGCCATTAGATATTTCTAGCTAAAAAATTTTAATTTTTGCAGATTATTCCACATTAAAAATACCTTCTCAATCAGTCTCATTAACCATCAAATCAAGTAATTAAGAGTCCATATAGTAGTTTAACGAGTTAATGGTTATCAAATTAAAATGATCAAAATCTGGTCATTTTAGATATGTTATTAGGAACAATACTTAATGTAAAAGTCTACTAAAATTGATCTTTTTTATTAACTTGAAGGTCTTTCCCCATATAAATTTTTGGTGTGAAATTATTTTCTAATATTGAACTATACCAATCAACAATCTTTAATTTTAATAGAATTGAACCTATTTGATTGAAGTCAAATTTCTTTTCTTCTGTCATCTTTACATATTTTTTTGTACTTTGTAACCACAACACTGAGGAAATCCTAGAATTTAAAATTTTCTCAATATTTTTTTTCTGAATATGAGGAAATTTACCTTTATCTTCATCTGTAGATGCTTTTCTATCATTATATTTTAATAACTCTTCTTCTACATTAAACTCAGTAATATTTCTTAATAATTGAAGTGATAATATAGATTGCTCAAAGCTATACATACTATTTGATGTATCCATTCCTCTTTTGATTGCTATTAACTCCTTGGTATCCTTTTTGTATACATCTGCTATTTCTATTGGAACTCCGTTGTAATTAATGTTTCTTTGATGTAACTTTATATAATTTTTATTCTCACTTAGTTTTTCAATATACCCACCTTCTCCTTTTAGCCTTCCTTCACCAGAAGAATAGTATATATTAAACTCTTCATTATACTCAATAACTCTATTTATCTCTTCTAATTGTTTTTTTAATAACTCTGAAAATTTATCGTTAAAGTATCCCCAAAATCCTGAATCCAAAGTATATAACATATTATTATATTCTAATTCACAATAAATCCATTCTTTTAATAGACGATTTTCAATTACATGATGTTCATGATTAGTCACTCTAATTTTCAGATCTGTTAAAGAAGTTATTTTTTCATTGTATTTACGAATGTATTCCAGTATAGAACTGTCGTAAGGTTCTATCTCTTCTTTCGTTTCTTTCAAATGCTTACTAACATATATCTCTAAATGGTTATTCTCCGAATATATATTAATCGAATTATTTACTAAGTGTATTTTACTCACGTCCAAAGCTATACCAATTTCATTGACATCATTTACTATTCTTTCTATAACTTCTTCATCCAATGATCCTGATAATTGAGAACTTTTCGCAATCCTTTTCTTTCTAGGTAAAATCGATTTATTTTCTTTTAAAGTTAAAGCTTTATCTACATTTTTTAATAATTCAGATAATTGATCAAATCCTTCTTTACTATTTATATCAAAATTTTTCGGAAAAGATACACCAGTTCCACAGTCAATAGAATTTCCATAAAAACTAAAATCTGGTTTTCCACTTATATAAGCATAGCTTTCACTTGCTTTAGGAAATTCTCCTTGATCTTTCTTATAATTAGTGATACCTTTCATTTTATTTTTTTGAATATAACTCACATTTTTTAAAGTAATATGCTCATTTTTGATGGTCTTTTCAGCAAACTTCAAGCCAAATTCTTCGTCAATAAACTTTTCAAGAACTCTAAATCCTTGACTTAACGAATGTGCATATAAGTTATTCGGAGTTTTTAGTATAATAACTGCATTATATTGATATAAAGTATCATCTATAATATTATGCTCTTTATAGTCTGCTTTACCAACATTAAAGAAACGTAATAATTCAGAAAGCCATTCTATCTGTTTCTTTTCATGACTCTCAAAGAAGAAAAACAATTCTAAATTATTTTTTGGCTCAGTTCTACTTTCTCCTATTTGTATATAACCATTTTCATTAAGTATCCTAGAAACCTCAGAAAAATTATTTGTTCTACATTTAGATAGTATAAGCTTCATTTTTTCATTTCCTTACATCACTTTATTTGTAAATATTAATTCCTATTTTTTAATACAAATATTTCCTTCCCCGAGGAACATCAAATTTATTTCTTATATAACCCAATGTATTCTTGTAATATTCCATATTTCTTTCCTTTTCTATATTTTTTAAGATTTTTAATTCCAACTGTAGTAATGCTGACAAGTCTTTATTATTTGATACACCGTAAAACCTCGAATTGACCAATTTCTTTCTCTAATCGGATTCGTCTTATATTGCTAACGATTACATTTTCTTTATAAATAACTTTCCTATAAACTGAGCAACTACTCATTTCAAATTAGGCACCACTCTTATTCATACACTCGTTTAAAAATTTTTTTGTTTTTCTCTCGATATTTCCTTCAATTGTCTTCAACCTAAGCAAAGGAATTTCAGCTTTTTCTAAAATAATATTTTTAAGCCTGTCACGTTCTTGCTGCACCTTATCATCATGACTACTTCCATCCACTTCAATCACTCCAATCGGAATCTTGCCGATCTTATAATAAATGACAAAATCACAGCTCGATTTTTGCTTCATGAATTCTATCTCTCTATCAGTAAATGAATTATTTTTAATGGAGACAAGTTGGATTAACTTGATCTGCATATGAAACGTCAAAGAAGCAAATTCATCTGTCCTTAAAATATCCCTCAACAAGGCAGCCATAATCCGCTCAGATTTGAAATATGAGTCCTTTAAATTTAATTGAGTATTTAATTTTTCCAGAGAACGATCATATTCCTTATATAATAAATCGAATGCAGAAATTACTGGACTATCATAGATGTATTGATCAGAGGCATAGTACTTAATATATCTAACTAAAGCTGCCAAACTTTTATTATTCTTTGTAAACACTTGATTACCAGTTACTAAAGTGAATTTATTGATGGCTCTAGAAACAGCTACATTCACCAAATGCGGATTATCAACAAAATCAATCGATGCTTGACTGCTTTTTTTCTTATCCAAAACTGTTGAAAAAATAATCTCTTTACATTCTCTTCCTTGAAATTTATGAATGGTTGCTCTAGCAAACTCTTCTGGTAGATACTTTCCTGCTAAATTCACTTGATTGTTATAAGGAGCAATAAATCCGATGTCTTTCTCATCTGACCAGCCAACTTCTACTAAAGACTCAATTTCCCGCAAGTTAGCTCGTTTTCTTGTATGATTTCCTTTAGATGTGGTAATTAGTTCAATGGATGCTTCTCCTTCATCGATAGTCATAGGAATTAATTGATTATTGTAAAATTGCTGATTGCAAAATTGGATAATTTTAGGATGGCATCTATAGTGCTCTTTCAGCAAAGTAATCGGCACTTTCTCTTTAAATACATTGATAAAAGAATCCAGTAAACTATATTTTGTACATTCGTAATCATTAGAAGGCGCCTTGATTTCTGTCTTTTCAGGTATGTGAGGAAGTTGTTTGCGATCACCCACCACAATAATATTCTTTGCACAGCCCAGACTCAAAATCCCCGGAACGATATCTTGCTGTGATGCTTCGTCGATAATGATATAGTCTAATATCGCTCCCTCTGCTATAGAATTAATAATCGAATGTGTACTACTGCCAATCACTGGAAAACGTTTAATAAAATTACTGAACTCCTTTTTATAGCTATCTGCGGTAAAATTTGAATTAGATGGAATTGATTTTGATAATTGTTGCTTGAGAAATTGCATTGATTTATTCGTTAACTCTTCTAATAATTTTTCGAAATTATCCCTATTCAAATCGTTCTTATATTTTTGTAATTGCTGCTCTTTTTGTTGTAACGTTTTTTCATAATAATGAAATTGTAGAGAATAAATAAAATTTATTCGTTCAGTATAAGTATTTAAAAACTTAGTTCTAAATATTCTAAACCCTAGCAATAAGCGGAATCTCTCTTTAAAAGAAAATTTTATTTGAGAAAGATAATTCATATATGCAAGTAAATCAGAAGTTTTCTCTGGACTTAATTTGTATCTTTCGACATCCATTAACTCTACAAGTGTATTTTCTTCATGCCATTCTTCTAAGTACTTTTTCTCAACAAGCAGCTCGCTGATTTCTGCGGTCAATTGCGCTACTTTATTTTGTGTAGCCAGACTTGCTTTCACCTTCGCTAAAATATCATCAATTTCCTTTATAGGAGTAGCTGCAGAATTTGAATTATAACGAGGAACTTCTTTTACCCCTGCAAAGAATTCTGTCCTATTAGTTGAACAACCTAATTTCGCAATAAGGTAGTCTAGTTCTTTTTTAGCCATCTTCTCATACACATTTTCAACTGCTGGGTTGTTATTTGAAACAATTGCAACAGATTTTTTATTTATTAAAATATTTGCAATGATATTTAAAATAGTTTGTGTCTTTCCTGTACCAGGAGGACCTTCAATAATACTAATTTGAGAGGAAAAAGCATTTTCAACAGCTTTTAATTGACTCTCATTCAATCCAAAGGGAAAAATCAAATGTTTCAAAGAATTTCTAGCCTCATTTTTACCATAGCAATACGAATGCAACGCGGTTCCTTTATAAGGAGTGATTTTTTCCAATTGCCTCTTGATGTTTTCGGCCATAGATTTATTTGATGGACTAGCATTACGAACACGCTCTTTGACAATTTCAGTAAAATAAGAAAATATATCCTCATTTTTCAAATCAGAACTCGCAATAATACTTACTTTTTCTGACTTCATGACATACTTTTTTTGGTCATTTGGATAGTTTACAACAACATACTTATTCCCGTATTCAGTGGCTTTATCTATTTGTTGATAAACATTTTCTTCTTTAGATAAAAGACCTGCATGTATCTCTTTTTGTGGTGTAATTTTACATAAATCTAATGGCTTCCAAAACGATTTACCTGACGGGAAATAAACAGTTATCATTAGTTTATTGTCTTTTTCCCAGAGCTTCCAATCAATTATTTGATTCGTTTTGTCTTGTCCATTCATAGATATGGAAAACATTTAGATCATACCACCTCAATTTCAGACTATATGCTTATTCTAGATTATTGGGAATAAAAGATTTAACTGGAATTCAGAGCCACTCAACTTTTCTTGATAACTTCTTCTACTGTACTTGAAACATATTCCATTTTTTCAAGTTCAAATGCTTCCATCTCTTGTGCATGTTGTTCTGCTAGACATTTTATACTAATAATAATTGCATTTATTTCATTAATATCTTCTAAACTGATTGAATTTAATGTCAATCGTTCATAGGACATCTGGCTTAATGCTGAAAGACAGCTACTTAAACTATATGAATCAGCTACTAATTTATCGAGATCTACATTTTTTTCCATGAAAGATACTCTCCATTCTTTTATCTAGTTAAGGAACGAAACATCATTATAAATTTAGATTAGAGCTGTTGCTTATCTTAATTAACTAATTCGGTATTAAAACTATTGAATCAAATCTTTACTATTAAATAACTGTATATGCTATCAAATTACGTTTATATAAATGATTAACATAAGTTGATACTAGTTCGTATTAAGTGACTTTCTCGTAGAATTCAGAAATATTAAGTTATATGGATACTTTTTGTTCATGTTAGCATATTTCCCTCAATTATTTTCTTCTTTTTTCAACTTATTTCATTTAATTTTTTATTTTATCTTGCAAATATTTGATAAAATATTTCATTTTTTCTATAGCATTTAACTTTTAAAGCTATCTTCTTTGCAAAGATGACTGAACTAACAAAAAAGCTAGAAACACCCTAAAAAGGTATTTCTAGCTTATGGTATTCATTTAACCCACGGAACCTTCCATCTCATAACTGATCAAACGGTTGAGTTCGACTGCGTATTCCATTGGGAGTTCTTTGGTGAATGGTTCGACGAAGCCCATGACGATCATTTCAGTGGCTTCGGATTCGGTTAGGCCTCGGCTCATAAGATAGTAGAGTTGTTCTTCTGAGATTTTTGAGACTTTAGCTTCGTGTTCCAAAGAGACTTGGCTGTTGTGGATCTCGTTGAATGGGATCGTATCGGATTTGGAGTATTCGTCCATGATGATCGTGTCGCATTCAATGTGAGAGATAGAACCGGCGCTGTTTTTAGCGAAGGTTACTTGTCCTCGATAGTTGACTTCGCCACCGTCTTTTGAGATTGATTTGGAGACGATGGAGCTTGAAGTGTTTGGTGCGTTATGGATCATTTTCGCCCCAGTATCTTGGATTTGGTTTGCGCCAGCAAATGCAATGGAAAGCATCGTGCCACGCGCACCTTTGCCGTCTAGGTAAACACTTGGATATTTCATCGTTGTTTTAGCTCCTAGGTTGCCGTCGATCCATTCGACTGTGGCACCTTCGTAAGCTTTGGCTCTTTTGGTTACTAAGTTATAGACATTGTCTGACCAGTTTTGGATCGTGGTATAGCGACAATAGGCGTCTTTTCGGGTGAAGATTTCAACGATTGCTGCATGAAGACTGTTACTTGAATACGTTGGTGCTGTACAGCCTTCGACATAATGGATGCTGGCTCCTTCGTCAACGATGATCAATGTTCGTTCGAATTGTCCGGTATTTTCGGCATTGATCCTAAAGTATGTTTGTAATGGAACGTCGACTTTTACCCCTTTAGGTACATAAATAAATGTTCCTCCTGACCAAACAGCTGAATTTAATGCAGCAAGTTTGTTGTCAGTGGGTGGTACTAATTTGGAAAAGTATTCTTTGAATAATTCAGGATATTCTTTCAATGCAGAATCAGTATCGGTGAAGACGATCCCTAATTTTTCAAATTCGTCTTTCATGTTGTGGTAAACGACTTCTGATTCATATTGAGCAGAAGCACCTGCGAGGTATGCTCGTTCTGCTTCAGGAATCCCGATTTTTTCAAAGGTTTCTTTGATTTTATCAGGTACATCTTCCCAATCTCGGGCAGGTTTATCACTTGGTTTTTGGTAATATTTTATGGCATTAAAGTCGATGTCAGACAGGTCTGGTCCCCATTTTTGCATGGGCATTTTATTGAATGTTTCCAAGGATTTCAAACGAAATTCTAACATCCATTCAGGTTCACCTTTGATTCGAGACATTTCTCGAACGACTTCTTCAGTTAAGCCTTCTCCTGTACTGAAAACTGGTTCCACATCATCGTGAAAACCAAATTTATATTCTTCTAATTCTGGTACACCCATGTTCTCACTCCTCTTCCTGATGCACGTGATGGAAGGTTGCAGTGCCGTTTTCTTCCATTGCTTTTTCTAAGGCTTTCCAGCCTAATGTGGCACATTTGATTCTTGCGGGAAATTTGGCTACGCCACTGAGCATTGCTGCATCGCCTAATTGGTCGATGGCTTTGACTTCTTTTCCTTGGACTAATTGCGAGAAATCAGTGATCAATTGTTGTGCTTCTTCAACAGTTTTTCCCATGACAGCATCGGTCATCATGGATGCACTGGCTGTACTGATGGAACAACCGTTACCGTTGAATGCGATATTTTTGATGATTCCTTCTTTAACTTCGACTTGTAATTCGATGACATCGCCACAGGTCGGATTATTCAGTTCGATTCGACTGGTTGATTCAGTCAATGTACCTCGATGATGAGGATGCGAAGAATGATCAAGTATGACCTGGCGATAGAGATTATCTAGTTTAGAGAGTGCCATGTTGGAAAAACTCCTTCGTTGCAAGAATTGCTTCGACTAAACGATCTGCATCTTGTTTCGTATTATAAAAATAAAAGCTTGCTCGTGCAGTCGCCGAGACTTCTAAATAGTTCAATAAAGGTTGGGCACAATGATGCCCTGCACGAACAGCGACACCTTCCATATCTAAAGCAGTAGCTACATCATGAGGATGTAAGCCATCTAGATTAAAGGCGATGACTCCTGTACGAGTAGCGGGATCTTGTGGTCCATAAATGGTCAACCCATCGATTTGTTGTAGTTTAGGTAAGACATAGGCAATTAATTCTTTTTCATGATCATGGATATTGTCCAACCCAACGTTTTCGAGATAGTCAATCGCTTGACCTAGTGCGATGGCTCCAGCGATATTAGGTGTGCCGGCTTCGAATTTCCATGGAAGTTCTTTCCAAGTACTATCGTACAAGTCGACAAAGTCGATCATTTCGCCACCAAATTCGACTGGTTCCATTTGTTCTAACCATTTTCGTTTGCCATATAAGACTCCGATCCCAGTCGGTCCACACATTTTGTGTCCGCTAAACGCAAAGAAATCACAGTCTAATTCTTGGACGTTGATTGGCATATGAGGAGCGGATTGTGCGCCATCTACAACTAGTACCCCACCTTGCTCATGGACAAGTTTTCCTAGTTCTTTAACGGGATTGATCACACCTAAGACATTTGAAACATGAGCAATCGATACGATTTTTGTTTTGTTAGTGATCAATTGTTTTGCTTGTGTCATGTCTAAAAATCCGTCGGTAGTCAAGTCAATATATTTTAATGTTGCTCCTGTCTTTTTGGCTAATTGTTGCCAAGGAATGACATTGGAATGGTGTTCCATGTAAGAAATTAAGATTTCATCCCCTGCTTGCAGAAACTGTTCACCAAAGCTGCGAGCGACCCAGTTCAAACTCGTAGTAGTGCCACGAGTAAATAGGACTTCAGCAGTTTCAGCTGCATGGATAAACTTTCTGACCTTTTCCCTAGCGCCTTCATAGGCAAATGTTGCTCGTTCGGCTAAGGTATGGACTCCTCGATGCACATTGGCATTATCTTGTTCGTAGTATTTTTTTATTGCTTCAATTACTGCTGTTGGCTTTTGCGTAGTGGCTGCATTGTCTAAATAAACGAGCGGTTCATCATTGACTTCTTGAAATAATATTGGAAAATCTTCGCGAATGGTTTCTTTCAGAATCATACATTCAACTTCCCTTCAATAACCTCCACTAACTCTTTTCGGACTGCTTCTACTGGAATTGCTGTTAACACAGAGCCAAGGAAGCCTCGAATAACCAATCGTTCTGCTTCTTCTTTATGAAGACCACGGCTCATCAAATAATACATTTCTTCAGGATCGACCCGACCAACACTGGCAGCATGTCCTGCAGTGACTTCATTTTCATCAATGAGTAAGATCGGATTGGCATCTCCTCTTGCTTTATCTGAAAGCATCAATACTCGACTTTCTTGTTGGGCATCGGCTCCTTTTGCGCCTTTTAAGATATGTCCGATCCCGTTGAAAGTCAACGTCCCTTTTTCTCGGATCACACCATGTTGTAAGATATGTCCGATCGTATGAGGCGCTTTGTTCGTGACACGCGTATCAATTCCTTGGATTTGTTTTCCTGAGCTAATGGCAACGATTTTCACTTCTGCATGGGCGCCTTCGCCAACTAAATCAGAATCAAAATCAGCAATTACATGTCCATCATTCATCACGCCGATTGCCCAATCTACAGAAGCATCACGTAAAATATGACCTCGACGATTGATATAAGAAGTGATATTTTCTCCTAATTGATCGACAGCTGAATATTTGATTTTTGCTCCAGCTTTAGCGATTACTTCGACAATGATATTACCAGAAGCTTTTTGGATTTTCTCTTTAGTCGTTTGGAATCGTTCCAAGTAAGAGAACTCACTATGTTCCTCTGCGACGATCAAGACATGTTTAAAGAAATGCTGTGCTAAGTTGCCATCTTGGATGAATAAGCTCTCAATTGGCTCATTGATCACGACATTTTTAGGAACATATAAAAACACTCCGCTGTTCATGAAAGCAGCATGTAAAGCGGTCAATTGATCTTCATCCATTTTCACTGCTTTTTCCATATAGTATGGTTTGATTAAATCTGGATGCTCTTGGAGCGCTGTGAAGATATCTGTAAAGATCACGCCTTTTTCCATGAGTTCCACTGGTAATTGTTCAAAGATCGTACTTGTTCCTTCTTGCACCAACACAGGGTTATCTTTCATTACGTCAAACCCAGCTACATTTCCTGTCTCACTAAAGTGGTCTGTGAACTCATGGATATCGAATAATGGCCAGCGATGGAATTTTACACGATCGATCTGAGGAAGTGGTAATTGATTGGCTTTTTCTAACGCTGCTTGACGTAATTGGGTCATCCATTCAGGTTCCCCTTTGCTTAAAGAAAAATTGGTAACTGCGTCAAGTTGGTCGAGCCAGTTCGTTTCTTTCATTTTCCGCTCCTCCTTACGCTTCTTCTTCTTTATAGTCAATTCCTAGTTCTTTGCTGATGCCAGCATACCCTTCTGCTTCAAGTCGTTTCGCTAGATCTGCATTCCCAGTCATCACGACACGTCCTTCCATCATGATGTGGACGACATCAGGAGTGATATAATTCAATAATCGTTGGTAGTGGGTGATGATCAATGCGCCAAAGTTTTCGCTACGCATTTCATTGACCCCTTTTGCTACGACTTTCAATGCATCGATATCTAACCCAGAATCAATTTCATCTAAAATGGCAAAAGTTGGTTCTAACATCAATAATTGTAAGATTTCATTTCGTTTCTTTTCGCCACCAGAAAAGCCTTCATTCAAGTAACGTTCGGCCATTTCTTCTGGCATATTTAACAGCGCCATTTTTTCATCTAATTTTTTCAAGAAAGTCAAAACAGACATTTTATCGTCTTCATCACGTTTGGCATTGATCGCTGCACGCATAAATTCTGCATTCGTGATCCCAGGAATTTCGCTTGGGTATTGCATCGCTAAAAATAATCCTAGACGTGCCCGTTCATCGACCTCTAAATCTAAGATATTTTTTCCGTCAAATAGGATCTCGCCTTCAGTGACTTCATAGTTTGGATTCCCCATAATAGCGGCTGACAGCGTCGATTTCCCTGTTCCATTTGGTCCCATAATGGCATGGATCTCGCCTGTTTTCATCGTTAAGTTTACGCCTTTAAGAATTTCTTTCTCTTCAATTGAGACGTGTAAATTTTTTATTTCTAAGACAGACATGCAAATTCCCTCCAGATTCTGTTTCGTTCTCACTTATTTTAGACTAATTGAGAATAGAGCGCAATGTTATAACCCACTAAAATCAAAACTTTTTTCACGAGTTATCATTAAATCAATATTACTAGATAATAATATTTATAAAGAAACTTCTGTTTTTAGTATTCATAGATCACTGGTTATGTTGTTTTGTTTTATGTAAAACGATAGGTAAACGTTGGCTTGCAGAATGATGTCAGTACGCATCTCTTGATTACCGCTTACCTGTTCTTAATAAATGCTTCTTGAAAAATGCCATAATAAAGAGAGTTCTCTATTGGTTACATAGCTAATTTATTCACTATCCACTCTACAAAAAAACATCAAAGCTAGTAAAATCAACTAACTTTGATGTTTTTGATGACTTGATTATTTTTTAGATTAACATTTGATTTTGTTCAACTCTATTTTTTGAAGTGCTTATTTAGCATCAGCTGCGACAGGTTTGACTGAACCGCCCCATTTGTCTTCGATCCATTTTTGAACGTCTTCACGGTGTAAGACTTCAAGTAATTTTTTGATTTTTTCGCTATTTTCATCACCTTTACGTGTGGCAATGATATTCACATATGGTGAGTTGTCTTCTTCTAATAAGACAGAATCTTTCAATGGATTCAAACCAGCACCATAAGCAAAGTTTGCATTGATCGCTACTAAGTCACCTTCATCATTTTGATAAGTAGAAGCTAACAAAGAAGGATCAATCGAATGATTGAATTTTAAGTTTTTAGGGTTTTCAGCGATGTCATCAAACGTAGCTGTTTCTAGATCTACGCCATCTTTTACCTTAACTAAGCCAGCATTTTGTAAAATAGTGATGATTCGTCCCCAGTCAGATTCTGAATTTGAAGTAATCACTGTTGCGCCGTCTTTTAAATCAGCAATGTCTTTGATTTTCTTTGAGTACAAGCCCATTGGTTCAATATGGACAGCACCCGCATTGACAAAATCATAGCCTTTTTCTTTGATTTCTTTATTTAGATAAGGAATATGTTGAAAATAATTGGCATCGATATCGCCTTCTGCTAAAGATTGATTTGGTAAAATGTAGTCATCGAATTTCACGATCTCTAAATTAATGCCTTCGTCTTTCAATAGCGGTTGGACGTGTTCCAAGATTTCTGCATGAGGTGTTGGTGATGCGCCTACTTTTAAAGTTGTATCGTCACTTTTTGATGAAGCACCTTTACTATCGCTATTATTGCCACAAGCTGCTAACCCTACAGTCAGCAAGACCGCTGCTGCAAATCCAAAAATTTTCTTTTTCATATCCTTTATCCTCCTATTTCTTCTTATCTTTTATCTGTTTTCTTTGTTAAAAAGTCCCCGATTCCTTGAACAATAAATACAATGACTAGTATCACTAACGTTGCCACAAATGTCACGGTCAGATTACCACGTTGGTAACCTTCTTGCCAAGCAAGACCTCCCAAACCACCAGCTCCGATCGCACCCGCCATCGCAGTAAAGCCGATCATCGAAATGGTAGTAACTGTCAATCCGGAGATCAGCGCAGGCACGCTTTCTGGTATCAAGACTTTCCAAATAATTTCCCAGTAGCTGGCACCCATCGCATCCGCCGCTTCTAAAACTCCAGGACTAACTTCACGAAAAGCAATTTCAACTAGACGAGCATAAAATGGGGCAGCTGAAAGTACCAAGGCAGGAATAGCAGCTTGCGCCCCTAACATGGTTCCGACGATTGCTTTCGTGAATGGAATGATCAAGACCATCAAGATCATAAATGGTGTAGATCGAAAGATATTACTAATAATCGAAACAATGCCATAAATGATTCGTGCATAAGGTTTATTTTTCCGTCCAATCGAATACAGGATCAAACCTAGTACCAAACCAATGATGGTCACTAATACCATGGACACCAACGTCATATACAGCGTATCGATGAATGCTTGTTTCATCGTTTCCATGTTGATTTGACTAAAATCTAAATACGTTTCTGCAAAGCTTTTATCCACGGTGGATCACCTCCACTCCAACACCTTGTTCTTTAATAAACCGCTCTGCTTGATCCAATTCGTTCTCTGACCCAGTCATCAGTGTCGTTAAGGAACCAAAAGAACCTTCTGCTGTTTGTTTGATTTTACCGTAAACGACATTGATGTCGACGTTATACTGACGAATGGCTTGAGAGATGACTGGCTCGTTAGCATTTTTTTCGTTGAACACTAATGTCACTAATCGACCTTTTGGATTTTCTTTGATCAATTCAGCCAATAATTCTTTTGAGTCTGCTTCTGGTTCGATATCTTGTTGCACGAAACGTTTTGTTACTTCTTGTTTTGGATTTTTGAAGACTGTCAAAACATCGCCTTCTTCCACAACTTTTCCTCGTTCCATCACAGCTACCTTGTTACAGATTTTACGAATCACGTTCATTTCGTGCGTGATCAATACGATCGTTAAATGTAATTTCTTATTGATAGCTAATAAAAGATCCAATACTTCTTCAGTGGTTTGTGGATCTAGCGCACTGGTTGCTTCGTCACAAAGTAAGATCTCAGGTTCATTTGCCAACGCTCGAGCTATCCCAACTCTTTGTTTTTGTCCTCCTGAAAGTTGAGAAGGATAGGCATTTCCTCTACCTTCTAATCCGACTAATCCAAGTAATTCTTCTGCCCGTTCTTTACGTTGAGCTTTAGGTACGCCTGCTAATTCTAATGGTAGTTGGATATTTTCTAAAACTGTCCGTGACCATAACAAATTGAAATGTTGGAAAATCATACCGATTTTTTTACGAAATGTTCTTAGGTCTTTATTTTTTAGTTTGGTAATTTCTTGGTCATTCACAACAACCGTTCCGCTAGTAGGTAGCTCTAATCCATTCAATAAACGGACAAGTGTACTTTTACCTGCTCCAGAATAGCCAACGATGCCGTAAATATCACCCTTTTCAACAGTTAATGAAACATCATTTACCGCTTGGATCGTTCCATTTTTACCACCAAATGTTTTCTCAACATTGGTTAATTGGATCAATGACATATCGCTCACATCTTTCTTTTATTTTTTACATGGAGATCAAGTAGGAAACAAAAAAGCTTCCGCCCCCTTGCTTTAGCAAAAGGACGAAAGCTGAAACTTCCGTGTTACCACCTTGATTTGCTGCTATCTCACAATAACAACCTTTACCAGTACTTGGGTCATCGTTCTTTCATCATAATCATGCCCGTATACCGTTGTGCTGTAACGGGCACCCCCGTAGTAAGTTTGCAAGGCTCACCTACTCTGCTCTAAGACCATCTTCCATCTCATTTCCGTTACCCTTTTTCAGCAATCAGGGCTCTCTTTGAACGTCTGTGACATGTACTCTTCTTTTCAAAGCTTTATTTATGATTGTTCTGATTATAGCAGTTGGAAAATAACGTGTCAACATTTTACCGGTTACTTCTTTAAAATTTTCTGAAAATTGCTAACTCTTATAATTTCTCAAATTCTGTTGGATCGACTTCTTTAAAGCTTAAAAGCCAAGCATTCATTTCATCTTGATCATTTAAGACATTGATATCTTCATTGATTTTTTCATTCACGGAAGAAACCGTACCGCTTAACGGGCTAGCAAATTCACTGACCGCTTTTTCAGCTTCCACTTCGATCAAAGGCTCCCCGCTTTGATAAGACTGACCAGCTTTTGGCAAATTGGCAAATGTGATATCACCTAATTCTTTTTGTGCTTCATTGGTTAAACCGACACAATATTCTTTCCCATTAAATAAGATCCAAAGGTTATCTTTTTTCTTCAAGTGTTTCCCAGCCATTTTATATCAATACTCCTTCGTATATTTTTTCATTAAAACCGATTGCGACGAGTTGTTTGCCTTTGACGATCAGGGGACGTTTGATCAACATCCCATCACTTGAAAGAATGCGACTAGCTTCATTGATCGAAAAATCAGCCACTTGGTCTTTTAGCCCCATTTCCCGATACTTCATGCCACTCGTATTGAACAGACGACGTAATGGAATCTCATTATGTTCCAACCAGTCTGTGATCATTTCTTCCGATGGTGGACTAGCAATCATATCAATTACTTGATAATCAACATGATGCGCATCCAACCAAGCTTTCGCTTTTTTGCAAGTGGAACATTTCGGATACCAATAAAAACGATACAACAGTGTTACCTCCTAGAAGTTTTCGCAGGCGCCTCATTTTGATACCTCATGGATAATATCAAACCGATACCAATCATATTTCCAAGGATCGATGACCCACCTTGACTAATGAATGGCAGGGGAATCCCTGTTAATGGTAAGAGTCCAATATTAGCACCAATATTTTCAAATACATGGAACAAGAGCATCATGATCAAGCCGCTGGCGATATAAGCATAAAATTCATTGTTCGTATCAAAGCAGACACGAATCATACGATAAATCAAAATAAAATACAAGAAGATGACGAATGCGCCACCGATAAACCCAAAATTCTCACCAATCACGGTGAAAATCATATCTGATTCACGAACAGGTACATAGATATTACTTACATTGAATCCTTTACCTAATAATCCACCAGTTCCTATTGCGAGCAACCCTTGTGCTGGCTGATAGCTCATCCCAGTCGTGTCATGGAATGGATCAAGCCAAGAATCGATACGAGCAAACTGGTAAGATTTAAACCCGATTTTATATAATAAATCTCTTCCGCCTTCTGTGGTAACTAAAAAGATCGTCCCAGCACCGACAATCACTGCCAAAGCAATTACGGGCACGATAATGCGCCAAGAGATACCAGACATTAAGAAAACTCCACCAAAAATTGCTAAGAATACCAGCATGGTCCCAAAATCATCTTGTGCCATAATCAAGGCTAAAACCGGGAGCGTCACAATCAACATCTTGGCGATCAACCAAAAATCTGATTTGAGCGTTCGTTCCTTCATCTGAGTATTATGTTTTGTCACGATCAACGCCATCATTAAAATATAAGCAATTTTCATTAACTCTGCTGGCTGAAACGTCAAGGAACCAAAACTAAACCAGTTTTTGGAACCGGTCGACTGGGCGAGGTTGCGGTCATAAAACTTTAACAAGAGTCCCATTACAATTAGACCAAAACCATAGAGATAAGGTGTTAATTTCCAGATCCATTTGGAATTCAAATGCATAATCACGACAATAGCAATTGAGCCCACGATATACCAAATCGCTTGCATCCCAACACCTCTTACTACCGAAGGGTGGTTAGGGTCATGACTCAGCGCGACATATAAAGAAAGCAATCCAATCAAACATAATAAGAAGACTGGTAATATGACGCCATAATCAATGCGATTATCACGATTATTATTAGAAGCTTTTATTTTTTTTTCCATGTTTCATCCCTTTTCTTAAAAACCATACTGTTCTATATTATAGCGGTCTAGCGGCATAATTGAAAGCCAAAGCAAATACATTTGGGAAAACTTAAAATTATTCTTATCTAATCATCTGCCTTGCTACTCTTCAGTTAGACCCATCATCGAGATAACAGATAACGTTCTGACGAATCATTTTTGATAGCGTTCATTATATCTCAAGATCTCTTTACCAATCGCTTGTAAATTCTCTGAAACTAAATTTGTTCGCTGGATCAAATAAAAATTTCGATGATACGCTAATTTCTCGGTTGGTACTTCTGGTGGCACTGCACGTTTTGATAAAATCGAACGTCCTACTCCTTCCTTTAAAAGAGCGGCAATGACTTCGTTGCTTTTTACTAACAACTTTTTCCCATGGATATTTTTTTCTTCAAAATACCGTTGCGTATAATGAAAAACTCCAGAAGTTGTTTCTCGAACTAACCATAACTGACTGTCAGGATCCCCCGCAATCACTAGTTCATCCTCCATCAATGAAAACCTTTGAACACCAGAAGTTTCTAAAGGTTTTTCGATAAAACCAAAGTCAGCCTCGTGTTTTGCTACTTGTTCCAACGCATCATGAGAATTGGCATAGGCAATCACAAAATTAATTTTAGGATATTTCAAAAGCAAATCTTTCAACAATTTTGGTAACAGATAGACGGCAAAAGTGTGAGAAGCAACGATTCGGCAAACTTCTTCTTCATTTTGTTCATCTAGTAATTGTTGTTGTGTTTCTTGCCACTCTTCTAATAAAACTAACGCTCGTTCGTAGAGTAGATCTGCTTGTTTTGTCGGCTTCATTTCTTTCCGACCATTTCGCTCAAAGAGAATCACTCCTAATTCTCTTTCCAGCTGTTTGATTTGATTTGAAACAGCAGGTTGAGATAAGAAAAGTAATTCGGCTGTTCGAGAAAAATTTCTTGTTTCGTATACGACACGAAAAGTTGTTAACAATTTCAGCATGCGATCACTTCCATAATTATTTATTATAGTAACTATATCAACTATTTGATTTAAATATATCATGAAATGACTATAATAGTAAATGTAACGCACAATATATGAGATTGAAAAGCAACGAATGTTTCGATCTCGCTCAGACATAAAAAGATCGTTACTTGTATTCTTAATGATCAGTCAGGGCTACCGATTTGTTTATTTCCCAATAAATAGTCATTCATAATTATTTATGCAACCTACTATCAACCTTTCCACCTGACTGATCATTTTGTTCTGAGCTTTAGACGACACACTCATCTTATGAAAAGGAGAATTCAATTAATGAAGAATTTTTTAAAACTTATTCCTGTCCCGATTTGTGGGCTCATTCTAGGTTTAGCTTCGCTAGGTAATCTGTTTAAAGAATATCATTGGATTCATCTAGGGAATATCATTGGTGGGATTAGTATGATTCTCATGATCCTAATGTTTAGCAAATTGTTCCTATTATTTGAACATACGAGACAAACATTACACGATCCAATCATTGCCTCGGTTTCACCGACTTTTACGATGTCATTAATGGTTATTTGTACTTACTTTGTACCATTTACGCACCTCTTACCAATCGTTCGGATCATCTGGCTTGGCGCTGTCCTGCTACAAGTGATTTTAGTTGTTTACTTTACTTACCATCATGTAATCAAAGCAGACTTATCACTGGAAGTCATTTATCCAAGTTGGTTCATTATTTATGTTGGTTTCGGGGTAATTACAGTAACTGCTGGAAACTTTTTCCCATTCATTGGCCAACTATTCTTTTGGTTATCTCTAGCTTGTTACGTTTTCTTATTGCCAATCATCATCCATCGGGTATTTTTCGTGAAAAACATGGCACATCCTACACTACCATTGATCACGATCGTTGCAGCTCCGGGATCGCTTTGTTTAACTGGCTATTTGAAAAATTTTGCGCAACCTTCCTTTTATTTAGTCGTTGCCTTATTTATCCTTTCGCAAACTTTATATTTTATCGTGCTATCTCTTTTACCACGATTACTTAAACTACATTTTTATCCAAGCTACGCTGCTTTTACCTTTCCACTAGTTATTTCTGCAACTGCTATGTTTTGTGCTGTAAATTACTTTCATTCATTAGGGATCGCTACTGGCTTTTTAACGATCTTGAAACTGGTTGAATTAGTAATCGCTACTGGAATGGTGCTTTATGTATTAGGTCATTATATCCGCTTCTTGTTCAAAGAACATGGAAACACAAATAAATATGTCCCTAAAGAAATTTAATTAAGATGTTATTCTTCTGTCTTTTTCAAATTTAGAAAAAGGCAGAAGATTTTTTGCGTTTTTAAACTTTGTCAATCAAAACGAATAGTGCTACTATTATCAAGGATATTCTTGAGTTCAGAGTCGTCGTCCTCTAAATACGAGTACCCGTTTTTCAACTCTGAAACATGCGCACAGATAATGAAAGGAATTTTTAGAACATGAATCTACAAGTAACCATTAATCAATTTAAAAATCAAGGCTCACGAAGAATCTTACCTGGATTACTTCTTGCTTTTTCAGTAGCAGTCATGAGCAAACTTCTCGCATTGTTGCTCCCACAGCTTGGTGCTGCCACGATCGCCATTTTATTAGGGATCTTGTTAGGTAATACTTTTTTCAAACAACCTTCTTTAGCCATTGGAACAAAATTCGCTGAAAGCAAATTATTGGAATGCTCCGTTTTCTTATTGGGAGCAACGGTTACGGCTCAAACGATTGCTCAAATCGGCATTAAAGGGATTGCCTTCGTCTTGTTGCAAATGAGTGTGACGATCGTCGGTGCCTATTGGATCGGCAAGAAATTGTTATTTAGTGATACAGCTTCCTTGATGATGGCAGGAGGAAATGCTGTTTGCGGTTCTTCGGCTATTGCAGCGATCGCTCCAGTGATCCATGCTGAAGAGGAAGAAAAAGGACAGATCATTACATTAGTTAATTTATTAGGAACGATCATGATGCTTTCTTTACCTTTTCTTGGCTTACACTTATACGGAGATCACTTAATTGAAAAAAGTGCCCTTTTAGGTGGAACACTTCAATCTGTTGGACAAGTAGTCGCTGGCGCCAGTTTGCTTGATGCTTCAGTTGTTCAATTTGCCATGCTCTTTAAAATTTTAAGGATCATGATGTTAGTTGCTGTTGTCTATTTATTTGAAAAATTTATCCAAAAAAAGACAGCTTCTGCTGAAACGATTTCGTCTGACAGTCCCAAGAAAAGAAGATTCCCATTACCATGGTATGTTTTAGGCTTTTTAGTTTTCTGCTTGCTCAACAGCCTATTTACGCTCCCAACTTTTATCGACAAAGGGGCTCACTTTATTAGTAATTGGTTTGAAATCACTGCTTTAGCCGCAATTGGTTTACGTTTAGATTTCGCTAAATTCATGAAAGAAGGACCTCGATTCTTATCTTATGGTCTAGCAGTTGGTTTACTGCAAACTGTTGCTGCGCTGCTATTCATTTGGTTAACAACACTATAACTACCGGATTCCACTGGTATAAGCGGTCTGCCTTTGTTGGCTTCATAAAATCCCCAGACTTAAAACCACCCCTTCGCCCCAAAATAGTCATTTCTATTTCAGGGCGAAGGGGTGGTTTTTAGTTCAATGATTCCAGTTCTTTTTATTCAGATAGTGCTTTTTCTAATACAAGTAGTTGACGTTTGATCAACAAGCCAGCTTCCGAATTTCCCATATAACCGGTTAATTGACCGTTTTGTCCAATCACTCGATGACATGGAATCACGATTGGTAATGGATTCATGCGATTCGCTTGTCCGATTGCTCGGACCGCTTTGGGATGATCAATGGTTTCTGCTATTTTTTTATATGTGCGTATTTCTCCATAAGGAATCTCTTGCAATGCTTGCCAAACCTTTTGTTGAAAAATCGTGCCTGTGTTTATTGATAACGGAAGTTGAAAGTCCTGCCGGTTGCCCTCAAAGTACTCAGCCAATTGACGTTCTGTTTCAAGTAGGATTTCTTGTTTCTTTCCTTGATCCTGTGCACCATTTACCGCCATTTCTTCAATCGGATGAAACGAAACCTTCGTCAACCCATTCTGATCTGCATCTAACCATAATTCTCCAATTGGCGTATTTATTTTCATTTTCATCGTCTAATCCTGAATGAACTAGACTTGCCCTCCTCTACCGTTCTACTATTTTATTTATCTTGTATTATTTTGGCTAAAAATGCAATTTAAAGTTTTATTAAGTGTCAGCTTAATGATAAACTAAAAATGATAATTACTTAAGTAACAGAAAATACAGTTTATTTACTATTCTGTTCGAACAAATAATATTTGCTTGAAAGGATTTATCATATGAAAATATCAATTGTTGTCCCTTGCTATAACGAAGAAAAGACTGTACCGCTTTTTTTCGATGAAGTAGAAAAATTCAAAGACGGACACGAGTTTGAATACTTGTTTATTGATGATGGCTCCTCAGATGGTACGCTACAAGCTATTAAAGCATTAGCGAGAAAATATGAATATGTGAGATTCGTTTCTTTTTCTCGAAATTTCGGAAAAGAAGCTGCCCTCTATGCGGGTTTACAAGCTTCGACCGGGGAGCTAATCACAGTAATGGACGTTGATTTACAAGATCCTCCAGAATTACTACCACTCATGATTGAAAAAATCACGACAACTGACATTGATTGCGTAGGAACGAGACGCTCAACAAGAGAAGGAGAACCAGTGATTCGGAGTTTCTTCGCTAAACGGTTCTATCAGTTGATCAATAAAATCAGTGACACAGAAATGGTAGATGGTGCAAGAGATTTCCGCTTGATGACTCGACAGATGGTTGATGCTGTTTTAGAGTTAACCGAGTACAATCGTTTTTCAAAAGGATTATTTAGTTGGGTCGGTTTCAAAACAGAGTATCTTTCCTTTGAAAACCGTGAACGAGTGGCTGGTGAAACCTCTTGGTCCTTTTGGAAATTATTCAATTATTCGATTGATGGAATCGTCAATTTTTCAGATGCACCACTAACGATCGCCTCTTTCACTGGCGCTCTTTCTTGTATTGGTTCGGGAATTGCTATTTTATTTATCATTGCACGAGCCTTATTATTTGGTGACCCGACAGCCGGCTGGCCTTCAATGGTATCGATCTTTTTATTTATCGGCGGTATCCAATTACTATGCCTAGGGATCATTGGCAAATACATTGGTAAAATTTTCCTTGAAACCAAACAACGCCCCGTTTATATCATACGTGAAACAGAACAAACCATCGTTTCTCGTGAAAAAGAATAAGTCGTGAATACTGACAGTCGTGAGAATAGCTATTTCTATTTCGAGATGTTCTCCCTTCGTGCCCAAGGTTTTCTCTATAAAAAAACACCTGAAATGAGCGTTTGATTTCAGGTGTTTTTTTATTTTTCTAGTTAGCAAATACATTACTTCTAAACATAACAATAACATTCCGATAAAGCTATTGAATGAATCTCTGTCACATTATAGGCAGGTAAAAGAAAAAAGACTAGCTGGTAGAGGAAACATTGGACGTTTCCTTTTGATTTACGACATTTTTTTCGCTGATGCATTGTTTAATTTGTTTAATTAGTTCTTGCCAATTATGATTGTTGGGCAATCGTTGCCATAAGATATGGGTACATTGAAGGTTTCCTAAATGAAAGTCAGAAATATAGATATCCGTTTTCGAAGAAATAACTTTTTCAATGACTATTTTTCCAGCTAAGGAATATTGGAGATGTTCTGCAATAAACTCTTCATACGCTTTTCCATAAGAAAAATCCAACGTAATATAAACAGCTTCTTCAACTGCTTCTAAGGGAAAATTTTCAATCAATTCCATCATATAGTACATGTATAAATCTGCTTTTTCTTCTTCATTAAGTAAAATAGAACGAGCTGTTTCCATAATGGTTTCATTGACTTTCTGATCAAATAAAGGATATTCTTCTCTTAAAAATTGAAAATTATGGATATTTCCAAAACGATGATGGATATCGGGCATAAATAACAACCGTTCATGTATCGGTTGCACATTTTTCAATAACACTTTAAACAGACGTTGATCAACAAAAGTTGAATCAGCAATACCTTTTAGCATACTTGAATAATTATTGTTAAAAATTGACAGTGTCGGATCTAGTTCAGAAAAATCTAGACAAGACTTCTTATCAATGATCCGATTAACATATAAATAGGCATACAAGACTGAAGCTTCTTTTACTGCTACTGTATCTGATATTTGGTACTCTGTCTTTAATTTTCCTGCAAGTTTTTGAACCAATATTGAGGTCTGATCAACTTTGATCGTCAGATGTGCTTCATCCAAATACGCTTTTCTCTGAATCCGAAGCGCACTGATTGATAGAAATAAAGATAATTTATAACGTAAACTATTACGGATTCTAATTCTAAAAAATTGTTCGATCCAAAATACAAGCCGATCACTTTGGTTTTTTTGTTGCTCAGTAAAAGGGGAATCAATCCCATTCAAATTATGGAGAATGCCATACCCTACCGAGCGAATCTTCCATTCATTCCCTACTATCTTATTTTTCTTAATAATGAGATGATCTTTTTCTAACAATTTATTGATTCGTTTTTTATAAAGATATAAAGAAGAATTTGAAATGTAATGATCGGTCGTAAATTTATTAATCGGTCGGTTTGAAAACAGCAGGAAAATAAGCAGCTGATAAGTTAGTGAACTATTTAAATAGTGCTGACGTAATTTAAGAATGTTCTCATCACAAATAAAAGAATATACTTGAATAACGCCCCGCTTTACGACAAAAAAATCATTTAAGCATAATTTCTGTTCTAGCTCCATTTTCAACTCATGAATTAATTTACTTAATTTAAATTTAGATATACCTGTTTTCTGCGCTAAAAAAGAGATTTCTACTCTTTCACCAAGTTTTGTCTGAATAAGTTCCAAAAGTTTAATTTTCATTTTTGAGTTTTCATCTAGCAACTGAACGATATCCATTTCGCCATTCCTTTCCCTAATTACTTCCAGTAGATGAATTCAATACACTAGAAGTATGCTAATTATTCAGTTTTGCTCTTTTTCCAAAAGACCTGATAGTCTTCAAGAGCATTGAATCCTATTCCAAACATTTCGAATCAGAGGCTAGAAAGGTTCTTTTCGTTCGTTTTTGACAAACTTCGTTGTTTTATTTGTTGCTGTGTAGTTGGTTTTATTTGCTGTTTTATTTGCTGATGAACTTGATAAACGATCTGTTTTACTTCATTTTTATTTATATTTTGAGTTTCAACAAGCTCTTTATTTTGAAGTTGACTAGGAATTTTAGGCGCTTCATTTATCGTTATTTTATGGTAAACATAAGTAACTGGTTGATACTGATCATTCAATGCATCCATACGCTCATCTGAAAACTGGCTCTCATCCAAAAGATTTCTTTCAAGTGTTGCTGCGTAAGCAAATGTTGTCCCGTTAGTAAGAACCTGACCAACAACTAACCCCATCACCAATACCTGATAAATTTTTTTCTTTTTCATTTTTCCCTCCTAATTTAAAATAAATTCAAATATATAATTAGAATAGAGTGTTTTTTATTGAATAAACACCAATTTTTTCCGTTTTTTTCTATTTTTTTCACTTTTAAAATAAAAAATAATAGTATTATGAAGGTTTGCTTATGTTTGCATATAAATATGAAAAATAAATAACTAATTTCAAGTGAATTTTTTTGATCGTCAAATTTCTTCAACTTTTAAATCAGAAGGTCATGAAGCAAGATCATACAGACCATCGTTTATTTCAATATAAAAATACAACTACAGAACTAGTTCGCTATCATTAATAACGACAAATAAATAACCAATAAAAAAATCGGTATAACATTTTAAAAATTAGTAATCTATATTTACAGTGAAAAAAAAGGCGACTTAGATAGCAAAAAAAGGAATAATGTGCCAAATAATTGACTTGATTTAAGAAAAAAATCATTTCCTATCCGCTTTTTTCCTATCCATAATTTTACATTTATTAGAAATCCCACTTAGTTTTTTTATAAAAAAGAACGAAACCTCTAGTTGTGCCAAACTCCTTTAATTTTCAACAGTTTTATGAGTCCATCTGTTTTAGCACTTGATGGCTGTCATTTGTTCAACAAAAAAACATCAAAACTAGTAGAATCTACTAATTTTGATGTTTAAAAATTGGTTGAAGAACCAGATCTTGATGCTTCTTCTCAGTTATTGAATAGTAAAACAGATCCAGAATAGACATCCCCGTATTCGCTATTTTTAATGATGGTCCTTCCTCTTCTTTTCAAATTCCTTACGAAAAAAAGCAACGATCTCAAAATAAAAAATCTTTGAGATCATTGCTTTTATAAATGATGCCAGCTGCAGGGATCGAACCTGTGACCTACGCGTTACGAGTGCGTTGCTCTACCAACTGAGCTAAGCTGGCGTTTCCATATGAAATTATATACGTATTTTAAAAATTTGTAAAGGCACAAGTGTAAATTTCGTTCTATTTCATGATTTTTTTCATAAAACGTGGTATAATTGATATGAAAGGCAGGTTTTATGAAAATGGCAACGTTTGGAAAATTTGATACAACTATCGTACCGTCAGAATTTGGGGAAAAATTTACGATCGACACTCACGTGACATTTATGATTCATGGAACACCGCAAACTGGAACAATTTCAAAACAACTGAAAAACTCGGCTGTGGTTGAAATTGACAAAACAGATGAAAATGCCAATTTAATGACACAAAGCAAAGGTGTAATCATCATCAATTACAAAGAATTGAAGAAAATTTAACACTAACCATCTCTGCGTTTTTTGGGATGGTTTTTTTATTTGAAAAATTTCATCAACTATCTAGGATTACTTATTCCATTCATGTCATCATAAACGTGCCTATTGTTCTCTCTAACTTAAAAATAGTTTTTTTTCTCACATCAATAAAGACTTATGAGATGTCAAAAACTATCCTCTATTCTTTTGCTGTTCCTCTTGTTCACTTAAGATTTCGCAAGACTCCATCCGTTTTTTCAAATTCCGTATATTCTTTGATCCATTTTCTTGCAGCTATTCTTTGAATAAACTACTTTCTATCAAAACCATGATAAAATTACTAGAATTAATAACAAACAAAAAACCATAATAGAATAAGAAATCCTACTATGGTTTGGTGCCTTAGCGTTTATTATTTTTATTTCGTACCAAATAAACGGTCCCCTGCATCGCCTAGACCTGGAACGATGTAGCCGTGTTCATTCAATTTTTCATCTAATGCAGCTGTGTAGATATCAATATCTGGATGTGCTTCTTGTAAAGCTTTTACACCCTCTGGAGCAGCTACTAGACAAACAAATTTGATATTTGAAGCGCCACGTTCTTTTAATGCATCGATCGCCATGATCGCTGAGCCACCTGTCGCTAACATTGGGTCAACAACAAATAATTGTCGTGCATCGATATCTTCAGGTAATTTTACGAAATATTCATGAGGTTCAAATGTTTCTTCGTCACGGTATAACCCGATATGTCCGACTTTCGCAGCTGGGATCAATTCTAAAATACCGTCAACCATCCCAATACCTGCTCGTAGAATCGGAATGATCGCTACTTTTTTACCAGATAACGTTTTTTGAGTTGTTTCTGTAATCGGTGTTTCGATTACGATATCTTCTAATGGCATGTCACGTGATACTTCATATGCCATCAACATAGCAATTTCGTCGACAACCTCACGGAAAACTTTTGTTCCACAATCTTTGTCACGAATAATAGTTAGTTTATGTTGGATCAATGGATGGTCGATTACTTGGAATTTGCCCATTTTTCTGGTCTCCTTTGTTCTGTCGTTTCTTTTTAATTGTAAAACAAAAAGACCCAATTGACTAGTCAAACCAACAACTTTTCAAAAGAAAATAAAATAAATAAAACAACAGTAATCAAAAATAAAAAAAAGCAGTAAAAAATAACAAAAAAGCTTTGAACAATGAATTTTTTTGTTATTTTTACTGTCTTTTAGTCAGATTAATATTACATATATCTGGTTATATAAATAGGATCATCGATCCTGCTGTAACCACTGAGTCGCTAAAAGCATCGCTGCTCTGGTAGCATTGGTTTGGTCCAATGAATTGACCATCACAAAATCGTGGATCATCCCTTGAAAACGAACCTGGGTGACTGCCACACCTGCATCACGTAACTTCCGAGCATAAGCTTCTCCTTCGTCTCTTAAAACATCCGCTTCACCAGTTAAAATCAAAGCTGGTGGTAAATCTGCCAACTCTTCAGAAGTCGCTCGTAATGGTGATGCTGTGATTTCTGACCGCTCTGAATCATCAGTTGTATATTGGTCCCAAAACCATTTCATTCCTTCTTTTGTTAAAAAATAGTTTTCGGCAAATTCTTGATAAGAATCAGTAGTGAAATTGGCATCCGTCACCGGATAAAACAAAAGTTGTTTTTGGATCGGCAACCCTTGGCGTTCTTTGGTTAAAATAGTCATTACAGTTGCCATATTACCTCCAACTGAATCGCCCGCTACCGCTAATTCAGATAAATCTAACCCTTTTGATTCCGCTAGTTCACTTAGCATTTGTAAGACTGCATAGCTTTGTTCGATCGCTGTTGGATATTTTGCTTCCGGCGAACGGCTGTACTCTGGAAAAACGACGACCGAGTTCGTGCGAACGGCTAATTCACGAATCAACTTGTCATGAGTTTGTGCGATACCAAAAACCCAACCAGCTCCATGAATATAGAAAATCACTGGTAATTTATCAGTATTTCCTTCTGGACGGACAAAACGAACGTTGATGGCCCCCCATTGACCAGTATCAACCGTTAAATCTTCAATGTCGACTGGTAGTTTATCAACGGGCGATTCTTGGACTTTTTCTAATAGTGCTCGTCCTTCTTCAGGTGGTAATTCGTAGATTCTTGGGTGGGGAGCATTTGCATCACTAAATTCGATTGCTGCTTTTTCTAATGAGATTCGTTCGGTCATCATGGTTCCTCCCTAGATTATAATAAAAAGCCAAATTACACCTCATATACTAGTGAGCCCCAATGAAAAAGTCAAAAAATCAGTTTGTTTGTTTTCTCTCAAACTCAGTCAACATAAGCATTCCCCATACTTCCCCCAGTACCTCCGTCTTAGTTTATCCAATCATTAAAACAAAACCTCAACACTTCCATACCTAATCCATCTCAGTCCTATATCTCAGGCTATTTTAAATAGATCTCACCAATGTATTCGTGCTACATCGATAGAAGAAAACTTTTGCCTAAATAAAACTAAAACACCCAAAAGAAGCGATTCCAACAACTTTCCCTTGAAAAAGTATCCACACCCAATAAGCCATTTCAAAAAATAATCCAAAGAATTCCAAAAACAGGAGAAGCGATTTTGGATTCTTCGGATTATTTTTAATACACAGTAAATTTCAGCAAAACTAAGAATTTTGGAACAGTTGCTTTTTTATGTCTGCTGATGGTACTTCTTGCCTTAAGCGACTCGTTTTGTAGTGATTATTCCTTTTATTTATTATATAAAGGATATTTTTCAGTCAATTCACGCACACCAGCTTTGACTTCAGCTAATTCGGCTTCATTCTCTTTGGCTTGTAAAGCTTTGACGATCAATTCCGCCACCTTCGCAGCATCTTCTTCTTTGAAGCCTCTTGTAGTAATTGCTGGAGTACCGATACGGATACCGCTAGTCTTGAACGGGCTAAGTGTTTCAAATGGAATTGAATTTTTGTTAACCGTAATATTCACACTATCTAAAATACTTTCGGCTTCTTTCCCGTTTAACTCTAATCCACGGACATCGATTAAAACTAAATGATTATCCGTTGCGCCAGAGACCACTCTTGTACCGATTGCTTGATTGAAGACTTTTGCCATCGCTTTGGCATTAGCAATAACCTGTTCACTGTATTCTTTAAATTCAGGTGTCAATGCTTCTTTGAATGCTGCTGCTTTCCCTGCAATGACATGCTCTAGTGGTCCACCTTGGATGCCAGGGAAAACTGCACTATTGATTTTTTTCGCTAATTCTTCATTATTGGTCAAAATCATACCACCACGTGGTCCACGTAATGTTTTATGAGTGGTTGTCGTAGTAATGTCCGCATAAGGGATTGGACTTGGATGGACACCAGCTGCAACTAAGCCAGCGATATGTGCCATATCAACCATTAATTTCGCACCAACTTCATCAGCGATTTCTCTAAATTTTTCAAAATCAATGATTCTACCATAGGCACTTGCTCCGGCAACGATCAATTTTGGTTGATGTTTTCTAGCTAAAATCCGCACAACATTGTAATCAATGACTTCTGTTGTTGGATCAACACCATAGTCTACAAAATGGTACGTTTTTCCACTAAAGTTGACAGGAGAACCATGAGTCAAATGTCCACCTGCTGAAAGATCCATCCCTAAAATCGTGTCACCAGGTTCTACTAAAGCAAGATATGCTGCCGTGTTCGCTTGTGAACCAGAATGAGGTTGAACATTGACAAATTTTGCACCGAATAATTCTTTTGCACGATCGATCGCTAAACTTTCAACGATATCGACAAATTCACAGCCACCATAATAACGATGCCCAGGGTAACCTTCTGCATATTTATTTGTCAAGATACTTCCTTGAGCCGCCATCACTGCTTCAGAGACAAAATTTTCGGAAGCGATAAGTTCCAAATTATTTTCTTGTCTTTCTTCTTCTTTTGCGATTGCTGCCCATAAATCTGGGTCAAACGTTTTGTAGTCTACCACACACAACAGCTCCTTCTTATTGTTTACTAAGAAATCATGAATCAACTAGCAATCTAGGCACGATCAGCTAAAATCCTTAACTGGTCATTCAGATCGCTGTAAAAAGCTATATCTCACGAATGATTGCTGATTCTTTCTCTTTTGAACATGATCTCTCAGTTTTATTCAAGTTTATTCAAGTAGAGTTTACTTTATTGCATTGTATCATAATAAAGTATGGGTACAAGCTACCTACGTTCTTTTTTCAAAATATTTTTGTCCCGCTGATTTTTTTAAGCGATTCATATAAGCATTTCCCAGACCTTCTTCTGGAAATACTGCAACAAAGATCATATCAAGTCCAAGGTTCTTCTCATCTAACCCACGTAATCCTGCAAATAATCCTTTCGTAGCGGCTTCTACTGAATCATCAAAATACATGTAGACTGCTGCTACATCAAAACGAACAGCTTCAGCAATTTTAGGACCTGCAATTACTCCAACACGCAAATGTTCTTCTTTCGCCCATTTTACAGCGGCTTCCCAATCATTTTCTTGGACCATCATGACTTGCGTATCAGGCGAATAGTGCTTATATTTCATTCCTGGTGATTTAGGTGTTTCAGTGCTTTGGACTAAATGACGATCAACGGCTACCTTTCCACCGATTACTTTTTCAAGCTGTTCTTTGGTCACCGCTCCTGGACGTAAAATCATGGGTTCACGATCCGGATCACTGAGATCGATCACGGTTGATTCCACACCAATTCGGGTTGCACCATCATCAATGATCCCATTGATTTTTCCTTTTAAATCATGATAGACATGTTCCGCAGTCGTTGGACTAGGTTTTCCCGAAGTATTCGCACTAGGACCAACAATTGGTATACCAGCTAATTGGATGACTTCAAGTGTTTTTTTGTTATCTGGCATACGAAAAGCAGCTGTGGATAACCCACCTGTTACAATAGGTGGTAAAGACCCTTTTTTGATCTTAAAAATAAGTGTTAAGGGACCTGGCCAGAAATGATTGACGATTTTTTCCGTTAAAGGATGAAAGTTATCCACAAATTGTTTTACTTGCTCAAACGATGAAACATGGACAATCAAAGGATTATCTTGTGGACGACCTTTGACCGAAAACACTTCGGTTACCGCTTCAGGCAAAAGTGCATTAGCGCCTAGTCCATAGACAGTTTCAGTTGGAAAAGCAACGAGTTCGCCACTTTTTAATGCTTGTGCTGCTTCTGATAATTGTTCTTCATGATAATAGTTTGTTTCCACAGTCTATCCACACCCTCATTTTTCAATATGCTTGATTTATTCTACTTTATCCTCATGTTATCAACAGAGTGTTGATAACTATTTTGTCAATAGTGGATAAGTATGTTGATAAGTCAATAACTCGTTTTCATCCTTGTAAAATCAATGTTTTTTTATGATAAAAAAACATAAAAAATATTTTTCATCCACAATCAGCTCATCACAGAAACTATTCGTTCATTTCCAAATAAATCTTTATGAATACTTACTTGTTTATTGGGGAATGCCGTTTGAAAGATTTGTTTCACGATTTCCCCTTGGCTAAATCCTATTTCCAAAAATAGTTTTCCCTCTGGTTTCAAACATTGTTTTGCTTCTTTTGCTATTTTTTTATAGATGGCTAATCCTTCATCTTCGGCAAATAATGCCATTTTAGGTTCAAATGTCCGAACACTTTCATCCATCAATTCCCATTCATCGAAACGAATATACGGCGGGTTGGAAATAATGACGTCAAAGGTTTGATCACTGACCGGTGCCAGTGTATCTCCATGATAAAAATGGATCGCCAGTCCAGCTTGTTGCGCATTCTCTTTCGCTACTGAGAGAGCTGCTGGAGATAGGTCCACAGCCGAAACGTCCCAGTTCTTTCTTGCAGCTTTTAAACTGATCGCAATTGCCCCTGTTCCTGTTCCAATATCTATGACCTTCAAGTTTTGTTCTGACGTTTCTTGCAAACATCGTTCAACTAATTCTTCTGTTTCCGGTCTAGGGATCAAAGTGTCCTCTGTCACTTTTAGGCGGTGGCCATAAAAGTCAGCATACCCCAACAAATATTGAGGCGGATAATTGTTCATCAAATGCTCCAGATCTTGTTCGATCATCTGTTGATCTTCGCTAGAAATGGGCTCATTCATCTGCAACAACCAATCAAGTTTTTGCCAACCTTTACGTTCAAGAAAAAGAAATTGGATACTATGACCTTCTTTTCCATGATCTTCTAAAAAAGAAGAAGCCCGTGATAGGACTTCTAAATACGTGGTCTTACCCATTTTGCATTTCTTCCAATTTTGATGTTTGGTCATACATGATCAACGCATCCACGATCTCATCCATTTTTCCAGCAAGGATTTGATCTAATTTTTGGATAGTTAAACCAATACGATGGTCAGTCACACGGTTTTGCGGGAAATTATACGTACGGATCCGCTCAGAGCGATCACCCGTTCCAACGGCTGATTTACGGTTTGCATCGTATTCACTTTGTGCTTCTTGTTGGATTTTATCATAGACACGGGCACGTAAAATCTTCATGGCTTTTTCACGGTTTTTCAGCTGTGAACGTTCATCTTGCATTGCTACCACGATTCCAGTAGGTAAATGAGTTAGACGAACTGCCGATGCTGTTTTATTGACGTGCTGACCGCCAGCCCCTGATGCATGATAGATATCTGTTCTGATATCTTTATCTTCAATATCGATTTCTACTTCTTCTGCTTCTGGCATGACCACAACGGTTGCTGTTGATGTGTGGATTCGTCCTTGTGATTCTGTAGATGGCACTCGTTGTACACGATGCGCACCACTTTCATATTTTAATTTTGAATAGACATTTTCTCCAGAGATCATCATGATGACTTCTTTATAGCCACCGATACCAGTAATACTTGCCTCCATCACTTCCGTTTTCCAACCTTGTGATTCTGCATATTTCTGATACATGTTGAATAAGTCACCAGCAAATAACGCTGCTTCATCTCCACCTGCTGCCCCACGGATTTCCATGATGATGTTTTTATCATCGTTCGGGTCCTTTGGTAGTAATAAGATTTTGATTTTTTCTTCTAATTCTTCTTTTTCTTTTTTCAAATCAGATAATTCTTCTTTGGCCATTTCAGCCATTTCATCATCTAACTTTTCACCTAATAGCTCTTCTGTATCTTTGATCCCTTGTACGACATCTTTGTAACGACGGTAGACATCAACAGTTTCACGAGTGTTTGCTTCTTCTTTTGACAATTGCATAAAACGTTTCGTATCTGAAATTACTTCTGGATCGCTTAGTAGCTCGCCCAGTTCTTCATAACGGTCTTCAATTGCTTGTAATTGATCGTACATCTTTATTCTCCTTCTGTCATAATTGATGGTTCAAAATAGTGTTTCCGACAAACGGGGTAATAGGCTTCATTTCCACCAATTTGTACCTGATCCCCCTCGTAAACTGGTTGACCATCGATATAATGTAAATTCATGATTGCTTTCTTATGGCAGAACCAACAGATCGTTTTCATCTCTTCGATTTTGTCTGCATAAAGCAATAGATATTTTGATCCTTCAAATAACTCATTTCTAAAATCATTCTTCAAACCAAATGCCATCACCGGAATGTTTAATTCATCAACAATTTTCGTAAACGCAATTACGTGTTTTTTCTTTAAAAATTGCGCCTCGTCGATCAATATACAATATGGCTTATCCTCCATTTGAAAAATGACATCAAAGACATCTGTTTCTTCAAAAATCGGCGTGGCTTCTCTTTTTAACCCAATACGACTAGAGACAACACCAACACCATCTCTGGTATCGATCCCACTTGTCATCAAGACAACTGGTTTATTCTGTTCTTCATAATTATGTGCGACTTTTAAGATCTCAATTGTCTTGCCGCTATTCATTGCGCCATACTTAAAAAATAGTTGTGCCATTTACTTGCTCACCTTCCAGTTTGTTCCTATGGTATTATACTTGATTTTCATTATTTTTTACAGTGAGAATTTTTCATCTGGTAAAAACGTTACTTTAGATTAAAACCTCATACATTTAAAACAATAGCTGCGTGTCTTTCAATTCTTCAAAATCAACTAGTGGTTTGGGAAAACAGATTTTTTTGCTATACTTAATAAAATTCATCTAACTTATGAAGTCAGGAGTGACCTTATGTCAGAAATCTTCAATCAAATCGCAAACCATTATGATACTTCCGAAAGAAAAGCACTAGCAAAAATTATTCAAGACGAACTAATTTCTCAACTACCTTTTTCCACCAAAGAACTGACTTTTATGGATTATGGCGGAGGTACCGGTTTGGTTTCGTTAGCTTTAGCTGACCGATTCAAGCAACTTCTTCTAGTTGATTCCTCTGATGCGATGCTAACAATTGCTGAAGACAAAATTAAGACTAGCGGATTAACAAACGTCTCTTCGGCAACGTTCGATGCCACAACCGAATCCATCGATCAAAAAATCGATCAAAAAGTAGATCTTATTTTGATGTCATTAGTCCTACTGCATATTCCTGACACACGTTTGATCTTAGAAAAACTCTACCACATGCTTACGCCAAACGGTCAACTTTTGATCATTGATTTTGATCACAATGATGCGATCAACCATCCAAAAGTCCATAATGGGTTTGACCATGAAGCACTTATGGCTCTACTTGAACAAATTGGGTTTCAGTCAACGAATATCCACACTTTTCACTCTGGTAAAAATTTATTCATGAACCAAGATGCTTCTTTGTTTTTTGCTAGCGGAAAAAAATAAAAAATAAGCCACAGAATCCTTAAAATAGGAAAAACTATTTCGGATTCTGTGGCTTATTTTCTGGGCTAGACAACTTGGTCATGACCACTGTTGCCTGCATTTTTGCTCATGCTCTTTCTGATACCTGCTCAGAAAGAGACTTAAAAGATTTTGATTTCGTTCAAAGGCCAGTAACGGAAAACTACTTTTCCTTGAATCATGTCTGCATCCACCAAGCCAAATATTCGGCTATCTTTAGAGATCAAACGATTATCTCCTAAAACTAAATATTTTCCTTTGGGCACGACATATTCAAAATCACTTGTGAAATGCTGCGAATTTTCAGCCTGTGCTTGGAAAGCTTCACTGTAAGAATATTCATTCTGCAATTTATCTTTCGCAAAATCTTTTTTAAACTCATTTAAATAAGACTCATTATATTTTTTACCATTAATCGTCAATTGATCATTTTCCATTTTCACGGTATCGCCCGGCATGCCAATGATTCGTTTAACGATCATTCGTTCTTCATCTCCAGGTTCTTTCGTCGTGATAATATCAAAGCGTTCATACTTTGAGATTTTCGACGAGATCAATCGTTGACCATCACTCAACGTCGGATCCATTGAATGTCCATTAACGGTAACTGGCGTAAATACATAGACCCGAGCTAATAAAATAGCTGCTAGTACTACGATCAAAATACCCCAATTTTTAAAAAATTCTTTCACAACATACCTCCCGCTTTACTTTTGTTTTCTCTTCGTATTATTCAATTGATTTTTTTATTGTTCTTTTTTATTTTACCTTTTTTAGAAAGTAAAGGAAAGAATAAGAATACATCACGTATAACTCTATTTTTTTTTTATTATTCAAAGGGAGATTCTGTCATTTTTCATCCACAATTTTCCAACCTGTCTTGATCAACGTGATCCATTAACTTCGTGAATGCTTTCTTCGTTGACTTCTACTGTAAACCATTGCTTCATTTTCTGGTTGTTCTTTTTTCACGATAAGTTTTAAACGATAAGGCTCATGATACCTTAAGCCTTCTTTGACGAAGTCACCACCTACAATAAACAACCCAACTGGTTCGAGCTTTTCATCCGCCGAATCCATAAGAATCGTTCCAACAGGGGCTAAATCCGAGTAGCTGCGCCCAATACTCAACTGATATTCTTTTTCTGCTACTTTTTTAACGTAATAATAAGGATAAAGTGTGTTACGATCCACAAGATAGCCATCCATTCTTCCTAGATCATTTGTTTTAATCTCACCATTCCCGATTAAATAACGCATGTTTTCAGCTAATCGCAATTGATAATCTTCATCATAAGAAACACTGACTTCTTTCGTGTTCACTTTGTCGATTGCACCGCTATTCAGCATCGCTTCTTCTGTTTGAATATTGAATGCTTCTTCCGGTAAATATTTGACAAACAATTGTGTCACATCCGCTTTGGTATTCTTATCCAGAAAGTAATAAAATACATTCAAAATGATAAAATACACTAACACTAAAAAGCCGATTCCATACAAGAAAAATTGTAAGTAATTTTGGTTTTGCCAAAGTCCATAAATAATCCGTAAAAGATACATCGTTGGGATCACACTTAAAATCGTATAGCCTCGATTTAAATATTTAGGACTAATATCTAAATAACCTAAAAACTTATGCACGCTATTGATAATATCTAATAAAATTGTCATTGTGAATCACCTGCTTGCTGATTATACACTTGCTTCCCATCTGTATTTTGGGTTGGCGTTACATTTTTCACGGTAGCCTCTCCACTATCTTGTCCTTCAGTACTTGGTGTCGTATTACTTGGTACTGTTGACGAACTTGAGCTTGGTTCTGTATGATTTCCTCCATTGATCGCATTCGTATCACTGGTTTCGGATGAACTGCTTCCTTGCTTGTCAGACTTTTCTTTCGAACTACTTGGTTGCTCTGTAGAATACGTATTTTCATTGGTTGAACTCGTATTTTCTTCCCATGTGCTCGATGAATCATTCGTCTGATCCAGTGTTGTCGACGTTTCATTAGATGTGGTCTCTGGTGTTGATGTTGGTGTTGTTTCTTCCACCGAACTTGAACTAGGGGTACGATAACTTGAACTGTTGACAACACCGGTCGCAGTAGCAACGATTGTTGAAATAGTTAAGACTGCTATTGGTTTCAAAATAGGTGCTACTTTTCGCATCATATCTCTTCCTTTATGTTTTATTTTTCATCACTATTATTTTTTATGCTTGGTCTAAAATTCATTTTTCCACCAAACTGAATATTCATTTTCAATCGAATCAATCGCTTTTATTTTGACACTTAATTATACTTAACATAAATTTCTTATTTTTTTCTTACGTTTTCTTGAAAATTTTATAATAGAGCTAATTAATTGAAATTTTTGAACTTGCTAAATAATCCTTTGCTTCTTGGTTTATTTTCTTTAAATCACAACCTTGCTGTTTAGCTGCAAAGACACAGCCACAGTAACACTGACGAAAAATGTCATACTCTTTACACATCTGGATCGATCGCTCATATCCTTTATTTTTCTTAAAATCACTTGGTAAGTAATGAGTTCCATAAATTTTTTGGATATCCATCCCGATTTGGTTGATCAGAGCAGCATTTTTCTTGGGTGAGATCGTTAATGCACTCCCAAAATAATCATAACCAAGTTCTTGGGCTTTTTGTGCTACCAGGTCTAAACGCATATTAAAACAGGCACTACATCTTGCGCCACCTTCTTTTTCTTCCGTAAGGCCTTGCGTAATGACCATTTTATTAAACTCGCTGGGGCGGTAATCATCAACGATCAGCTGAACATGATGATTGGTTTGCTCGTTAAACTGATCAACAAATCGCTTTTGTTCATGGAGTCTTCTTAAATATTCATTTTTAGGATGGATATTAGAATTTGAAAAAAATAAAGTAACCTCTGCAAATTGGCACATAAATTCTAACGTATGTGTGCTACAAGGAGCACAACAAGTATGGATTAATATTTTTGGTCGAGTTTCTTCTTGTTGCCATTGTTGGATCATTTTTTGTAGTACTCGATCATAATTTATTTTCTGGTTTTTCATTTTTTCAACAATTACCTTTGCATCAATCATTGGGAGACCTCGCTATTCTTCAATTCTTCCATAATTATATGCTATTTGATAGCAAATCAAAAGAAAACGTACATTTTGTTTAAGATTTCTTTGAGTATTATTTATAACCTCGGTATACTGAAAGAAACAACTTTTAAAAAGGAGGATAGTTTCTTGAAATTAACCCTTTTCATGCGGAAATTAAGACGTCGAAGCGAACGTTACGCTTCTAGTCATTTTTCTTCAATCCAAGTCATTGTTTTTTACTATCTTATTATGACCATTGTCTCTTTAGGATTGTTTTACATTCCTTTTTTTCGTGAACCAGATAGTCACGTACCTTTTATCGATATGCTTTTCATGGCGATCAGTACAATCAGTGTAACGGGATTGTCCACATTTGATATTAATTCGGCTTTTAATGATAACGGGGTAATCTTACTTGAAATACTATTCCAAGTAGGTGGATTAGGGATTATGATGATCTCTACTGCTTTTATTATCTTTTCTAAACGAAGAATCACGTTACGACAGCGACAACTGATCATGACGGATATGAATCAGCCACGCTTATCTGGTATTGTTCGTTTGATTCGTATCACCTTTGTAATTTTGTTGTGGTTCCAAGTCCTTTTTGGCGCTTTCTTTTCCATTTATTTCTATTATCGAGGCTACTTTGATCATTGGCGGGATGCACTTTTCTATGGATTTTACCAATCGATTTCTGCTGTGACCAATTCGGGTTTCGATGTCACAGGAAACTCAATCGAGCCGTTTGCACATGACTATCTGTTCCTATTTGTTATCATGTTTTTGATTTTTATTGGTGGGATAGGATTTCCTGTTTTGATGGAATTTCGTGAATGGATTTTGTATAAACGCTCAAAAGCAAAATTACCGTTTCGCTTTTCCTTATTTACAAAATTAGCGGTTTTAGCCTTTATCATCTTATTTGTTGGTGGGACGCTGTTAATCTTTTTACTTGAAAAAGACCATCTTTTTCAAGATTCTAGTTTAAGTGTCAAATGGATCAATTCTATGTTTTACTCTATGACTACTCGTAATGCTGGCTTACAAATCCATGATTTGGGTAATTTCCAAATCACTACATTGATCGTTTTTTCTTTATTGATGTTCATTGGATGTAGCCCCAGTTCGGTAGGTGGAGGGATTCGTACAACGACCGTAGCAATTATTGGTCTTTATCTCTACTCTTTCCTTAAAAGCGAAGACAACATCAATATTTTTGGTCGTCGAATCGATAATGATGATGTGCGTAAGTCAGTCGTTGTATTTATGTTATCTCTTGGTATGTGTTTTTTCTGTATCGTCTTTTTATCAGCTACAGAAAATCAGCCTTTAATTGCAATTATCGTTGAAGTAACTTCAGCCTTCGGAACCACTGGCTTATCCCTGGGAATTACTGGGAACTTGTCAGTAATTGGGAAAATCACGATCGCAGCTTTAATGTTTATCGGTCGTATCGGTATGTTGTATACTTTGATGTTATTTGTTCCAAAAGAAACACGAGATTTAGGCTACGAATACCCTACTGAAAAAATCATCATCGGGTAAAATTTCAGACAATCGACAAACCTTGAAAGGCTGAATCTGTATTTAGTATACAAAAATGCATCCTGTGTCGCTCTAATAAAAATAACCCAAAGTAGTCAGAAAATAGAAAAGCTATTTTCGGCCACTTCGGGTTATTTATTTGTACTGAAAACTTTGTTCTTATTTGTCTAAGAGGATAATAAACTTCCTAAAACAAAAGCAATTAAATCAAAAGCATAATGCACTGCCCAACTAGTATTCAATGACTTTGTTTTTAAATAGGCTTGGTTAAACCAAAGTCTAATTCCTCCTTGAACTAAGATGACTTGCACAATCGTGAACAACGCTGAACTTCCTAGATAAGTTTCAAAATGAATCAGACCAAAAATAATTGCTGTGAGCAATGATGCCACCTTAGTATTGATCCCCATTTTTTTACGTAAAGTATCAAAGATAGTGATCGAAAATAGTTCTTCTCCCAGTAAAGCAATTGGTAAAATAAATACAAAAAACCACCAAGGATTATCTTGCGCACTATTTGCTTTCGTCTGAATATCTAACAACTGTGCCAGTATTCCCATTATCATCGAAGCCAACATACCATAAATTTGTGAACCAACTAAAATTAGCAAGAATGTTTTTATAAATCGTTTAGGTGTACTAAATAATTGCCTCACACCAACAAAACCAAATACCAGTAAATAGCTTACTAAACCACTAATAACAAGAAAACTAAACTGAATATAATAAAAGTCAACCTGAGTCAACCCATAGAACCCTGCCCCTAATACTCCAAAAGCAATCATTATTCTAAGGACTTGATTATTTGGTTCTGTAATTCTTTTTGTCATATTTCTTGTTCCTCTTCCCTTAAATAATTATCATTTGTTCATTGATTAGTCGCTGACGACCCTTCACATGAGTATAGTTTACGTGTCTTTTATACTGCCCCATATCCTCAAACAAGCCTTCATCATTGACAGATTTCCAATGATTTATCATGAATGTTTTCCTTTAATTTTCCATAGTATAATCATCTACGAATGAAAATTCTTTTATAGTCCTATATTTAAGACTTTTGGTACTTTGTATCTAAAAATAACCTGACCATAAACACAATAAATATGCGAATAATTAGTTTTTTTTGAACTCCACTTAACCTTCATTCGTACTTATTTGTTATAAGAAACGCGCGGATAACACCCCTCGTCTAATTTTACTAATTTCTCTTTCTTTCAGTCGCTTTTCTGGTCACTTTTCCAAAAGTAACTTTCTTAGAATTTTGACAAATTTTTTGCTACTATTACTTCATTACATAAACACATAAAATAATTTTGATGGAGAGATACTATGGAGTATGGTCAGTTAGTACGAAAAATCCGATTAGATAAAGGTTTTTCTCAAAAGGAAATCTATTCAGGAATCGTAACAAAATCTTATTGCATTGAATTTGAAAAAGGAAACCATGACTTGTCTTTCCGACTTTTAGCTCAAGTGTTGGAGCGATTGCTGGTAGATGTGGAAGAATTTATCTTTTTATATGACTATTATCACTCTTCTTCACAAAATTTATGGAAACAATATGAATTGGCTTCTAATACAAAGGACTTAGAAAAGCTCTTTGAGATCTATCAAACGACAACCACTTCAAAAGATAAAAAAAGTCAGCTCCTAAACGCTTTAACTAAAATTGGCCATGATCAATTGAGCGACCATCAAATAGACAATGAGACCTTGGAGTTCCTTGTTGATTATTTGAAATCCATCGAAACATGGACACTACAAGAAATCAAAATTTATACCAACACCTTGAATTACTTTTCAGAAGAACAGCAACAAATTTTCTATAAAAATTCATTAAAAAAAATTCAGATCTATCAAGAATATCCCGTTGGCAAAAAAATTTATTTGACGTTGCTTCTTAATAGTTGCGGTCATTTTATTTCCTATGGGAATTTCTTTTTAGCAAAAGATGCGCTTAGTCATTTAAAGGAATTAACCACCGGAACTGAAGATGCAATCTTTAAATTATATCGTATTTATTTTGAGAACATTCTGATTTACTGTACAGAAGAAAAAAGCAAAAGTGAAACAATGATCCACTTTATTATCGAAACCTTAGACAAACTGGATTATTCTTTTTTAAGCGAACAATGTACACTCTTTTTTCAGACGATCAAAAACAACTATTAATCCACTATAGTTATTCCTAAAAAATCAACTGTTATCCGTTGGGGCTATTCTTAGACTAAACGAAACTTCAAATAAACAATCAAGCCTAGTACCAATCGTTGTTAGACAAGAGAATCGCAACCATTTCTTAAAAAAAAGAAAAGCAATTTAACCTTTTTTTGAACATATGGTATGATTAATTGAATTTACTCGTCGTTAAGACGTTTTATGGAGGTTACATAATGGGAGTACGCAGTCAATTTGCGATTGCTGTTGGTAAAACATCACAATGGGCATTAAAAACCTTCTTTAAAGGAGGATCAAGTTTACCGGGTAAACTTGCACTTAAAATCGACCCACACATTTTAGACAGTCTTGCAAAAGATTATCAAGTGGTTGTCGTTACTGGAACAAACGGAAAGACATTGACAACTGCTTTGACATTTAATATATTACGGCAACAATTTGATGAAGTATTAACCAACCCAACTGGGGCAAATATGGTTCAAGGAATCGTTTCTACTTTTTTGCAAGCCAAACCTAAAAAAGGGCAAAAAAAATTCGCTGTTTTAGAAATCGATGAAGCAAGTTTGAGTAAAGTAACTGAATACATGAAGCCTGAACTATTTTTATTTACAAACATTTTCCGTGATCAAATGGATCGTTATGGAGAAATCTATACCACCTACAAAATGATTGTAGACGGAGCAGCGAAATCACCTGATGCCACAATTATCAGTAATGGAGATTCGCCAATCTTCAACTCTGTGGAAACAATCAATCCTCGCCAATATTATGGGTTTGATCATGAAGAAGACCATGAACAAATGGCTCATTATAATACGGATGGTGTGCTCTGTCCTAAATGTCATCATATTTTACATTACAAGATGATCACGTATGCAAATTTAGGGAAATACTATTGTCCAAACTGTGACTTTAAACGTCCTGAACTTGATTATCGACTAACGGATATGTTGCGCATGGACAATGTCTCAGCTGATTTTACGATTGATGGTCATAACTATGGAATTGAAGTTGGCGGGATGTACAATGTCTACAACGCGTTAGCTGCCACAGCGGTAGCTGAATATTTTGGGGTAACCCCTGAAAAAATCAAGCAAGGTCTAGGATACGACGAAAAAATATTTGGTCGTCAAGAAATCATTGATATCAATGGTAAAAAATGTACACTCGTACTTGTTAAAAATCCTGTTGGAATCAATCAGGTCATCGATATGATCGGCTTAGCCCCTTATCCATTCTCATTAGTTGCTTTATTAAATGCAAACTATGCAGATGGAATTGACGTTAGTTGGATCTGGGACGGGAATTTTGAACATTTTGCTGATATGGATATTCCTGCAGTGATCGCTGGTGGGGATCGTCATACCGATATGTCGTTACGTCTAAAAGTTGCAGGAATCCCTGAAGATAAGATCATCGAAACAAAGGAACTGAATGAAGTCATTAAAAATATCAAACAATTACCGACCGAACACGTCTACATCCTAGCTACCTATACAGCAGTTCTTCAATTACGAAAAGAATTAGCGAATCAAGGATTTATCAAAGGAGGGATGAATCATGCCTAATTATGAATTGAATATCGCCCATCTCTACGGTAATTTGATGAATACTTATGGAGACAACGGCAATCTATTGATGCTTAAATATGTCGCTAAAAAATTAGGTGTGACCTGTCATACCGAAATTGTCAGTCTGCATGAACCATTTGAAGCAGATAAATATGATCTAGTCTTTTTTGGTGGCGGACAAGATTATGAGCAACTGATCATTTCAAAAGATATCCAAGAAAAAAAAGCAGCACTAACAAACTACATTGAAAATGATGGTGTGATGTTAGCTATCTGTGGCGGGTACCAATTCCTTGGACACTATTATGTGGGTGCCAATGGAGAAAAAATCCAAGGAATCAGTGCATTAGACCATTACACCTTAAGTCAAGAAAATAATCGTTTTATCGGCGATATCGTTATCTATAATGAAGAGTTTAATGAAACCTATTATGGCTTTGAAAACCACAATGGGCGGACATTCTTAGGGGAAGGCGAACGACCTTTAGGAAAAGTCGTTCAAGGTCACGGAAATAATGGTGAAGACCAATCCGAAGGCGTCATTTATAAAAATGTTTTTGGCTCTTATTTCCACGGACCGATTCTTGCCCGAAATGAGAATCTTGCGGAACGATTGATTCGTTTAGCACTCAAACAACGTTATGGAACAGAACTTGACTTACCAGTCGAATCTTTAGCATAAAACATAACTTTTGTTACCATAAATATTTGCTGGATTGTGATTGTAAATGAATCAATAGTAACAAGCGCAACACCACAACAGAAATAGCAAACTTTAATAATTGAGCCAAAGAATACGAAAATCACTGCTCTGATTTCTGATATTCTTTGGCCTATTTTTGATCAAGTAATGATTATTACCTTGGGATACGATTGGAAAAGCAAATGACTTCACTGACGATAAGAAAGAATCGTTTGAAAAAACGAACTAACTTTTCTGCCGTTACCTCTTTTCATTAACACTTCAACACTATCTTTTAACTAATGATTTTAGCTAATTTGCCAATCAGTTTTTCTTTTTTATTATTTTATTCCCCTTAATTAGTTACCCTTCGACAAATAACAACTGAATCCAAGACCACTCATTCCCTATCATTGATATCTGATTGACCAATCATTTCTAATCGTTGTTCCCACAATAATTGATTTTCCGGATCTTCATTTTGCTGGTATAACTCAATAAAATCAATAATGATGGAAGCTTGTTCGATATAAGTTTGTAATATTTTTTTCACTTTTTCCTCTTGGATCAATTCTAAATGTTTCGTTGTTTCTGCAATCTTCTTCTGTTTTAAAAAAAACAGCCCTTTCTGTAAATAATTTTGGTCTAACTTTTTTGATAGTTCTTCACTTTCTAAATATTTATTTAATATCTCTGCTTCGGTCAATTGTTCTAATTCAATGTAAGCAAATGCAAGCATCACTTTTCTTTTGTCAGATAAATTTTCTGGGGACGTTTCAATAACTACTTCCCAATTTTTTTCAAAAAAAGCTAAATCAAATTGTGCATCTGCGGTGGGGTAATATTCATTGATCTCTTTCAACCATGTAAATTCTTGTTGCTCTGTCAAATAGTCGATCAATTCATGACGCTTTTCTGGATATTCCGCTGCTGCTTGAAGATAGGCTTGCGCTTCGATTAATTTTGCCCATTCCTGCTCCTCTGTCGTGGTAATTTCTTTTTGATCTACTTTCGTAATAAAATGTGGCCACATTACGCTAATGCCTATGAAAAGACTGAAAACAATCACCACAATAAACCAGATCCTTTTGATCGTGGGAATCAAAGATAGTAATTTTCCTTTGGTTGATCTGCTAGGTTCACCATACTTAATTGCTTTTTTCGTGCGTATTGCTGCTTTACTTTTTGTCGTCTTCTTTTTACTTCGGACTATCTGATATTGCCCACTGATTATTTCTTCTATGGCATCCTTTAACGGAAATTGTAATTCCATTGAATGAAGAAGGTGATTTTTATGATTGTAAATCCGAATACGACAACTACCTATGCTTTTATTAAGGATCGTTTGTTTATTGACCTCTTCTAATAAAATGAGGGCCTCGAAAATCGGTAGACGCTCTTCTTCGATTTCTAGCCTTTTGACATGATCAATCAGTACAGTTTCTCTTGCCATAGATAGACATCCTTTTCATTTACCAAAAGTGATGGACAAAACCGGTATTTTCATTCTTCGTATTCTTTCGATTCCTTTTCAGCTATCTCTATTGGTTGAAACCTTTCCACCAAAAAGTGTTTTGTAGCTGAATCAAACACATACCAAATTTGAAACAGCCCTTCATTCTCAAGTGTTTTAGTAGACTTACCTTCTTGATTCAAACTATCAATCCTCCTTGTGACGTTGGCAATCACTTCAATTTGTTGGTCATTCACGTGACGTATAAAATTCTTACTTTTTATAAAACGAGAATGACCAAAAAATTGTGGAAAAAAATCGCTTTGCTTTCTGCTTTCTTCTTCAGCAATTTTCGCTTGTTTTGCTAAAAATTTCTCATAATTCAAATAATTATCCCCGTACTCTGTGAAAGTAAAATACGAGCGTAAAAAATCATTGACCTGTTGTTCCGAGAAATGAGCAACAGGTATACGGTTATTTGCTTCTTGTTGTGTGTTCTTTTTACCAACAGTATATCCAATACTTACGGCTATACTGCTGCTGATAACCAAACAAGCAATCGTTGTAAATAATTGATGTTTATTTCTGATTTTTACCCGCTCCCTACGATTCGATAAAAGTAAACTGGTGCCAGTTGTGGATCACCATAATACCCTACAAATGGAGTAATGACGACATCACCATTTTGACTAAATCCTTTTTTCGTAGCAGGTGTACAGTGAATAATCGTTTTTCCACCAGCATCTAAAAAGAATCCTGTATGCCCAAAATCGCCCGACGAATTACCTTTTTCTCCCCAAATAAATAAGTCACCTGCTTGTACTTCGGAATAGTTGATCGGATAGAGAAGTTGTCCTTCCAAACCATAAAGTGTTTCTGTATTTCCCAACGGTACATTTAGTCCCATTTCATTCAACACCCAAATTACGTAAGACGAGCAATCGTGATAAGGAAATACGCCTCTTTGGTTTCCCTGAGAATAATACACACCTTTTTGATGAAGACTTTGTGCTTTAGCTAAAAGAGCCTCATGAAAGTCAGAGAATCGCTCCCACAGCAATCCCATCTCTTGCTTTCCACCCAATTGCACCATTAATTGTTTGATCGCAGGCACCCAATAACGATTGAGCCCCATGGGATCATTTGTCGCATCAATCGGGCAATAGACCGCTCCTAATTGTTCGACAGTTACTCGTTGCTGGTCAATAATCAGCTTTTTAAGTGTTCGACCAGTTGCTTCGATTCCTTCGTCTAACGTACGATATGAAATTAAACCTTGATCATTCATTAGACCAGCTGGGTTATTTTTTTCTAGGATTCCTTTACTAGTCCCCCAAGCACTTTCGTGAATCATGATCGCCGCTAAGATCACCGGTGAGATGCCGTTTCTTTTTGCTTCTTGTAAAATTTTATCTGCTCGATCGCTAAACGCATGACACTTAAGCAGAATTAATTGCCGAAATGTCCATTCATCAAATGACGTGTTTTGATTACCAGAGTCTAATTGGAATGTTTCCGAATATGCTACTTCTTCAAAATAAAAACTTGGATTTACTGATTGTCCATTTTTGGAATATTCAATGGTTAATTCATTTTCTTTCGCTACAGTTCCAATCAATTCTCCCGAAACGACTTCTTGGTCATGATTGACTAATGGTGAAACATTCTTTAAGACAAGCTGTCGATTATTGAATTGGATCACGATTGACTGATCAGTCACAGTCGTTTTCCCAGCCATCGGAGCATATAATTCTATATTTTTCTCAGCTTGTAATTGGATTCCCTGAAATAGCTTTTTTTCTTGGCCATCGAGAAAGTAACCATATCTTTGATTGACCATTAATCGATGATCTTCCTTAAATGGCGATTGTAGTTCCATCAATTGACGATAACGACCAATCGTTGAACCAGCATTCAATCGTTCTTTCAATTCTTCTGTCCATTCAATGATCTGAGTAAAATATTTTGTTGTTAATGTTGCTTCGTTCCCTTTTGCATGAAGGGACCATAAGTTATCATGGATCTCATGGATTTTCGCTTTGATTACTGGATTTTCGAGTTCCACATTCTCATAACAAATACCCAAATAAGACAATACTTCATCAATATTAGAAACCAAATTCATGTCTTGTGTCATCCCCATCTGTCCGTTGATTTTAATAATGTTATGCTGCTGACGAAGCACTCGATTTTTTTCAACATCCAAATGAGTCATGTACGTCCAAATATTTGTTAATTCAAATTCATTGATATTGGGTACACTCGAATAAATGACGCTGGTTATCCCTATCGTCAGTAAGAATAGTAATACACAACTAAGAACCATGAGTGATCTAAAAAAATGCCATTTATTGGGCTGAACAGCTAAGAACTTACGACGCTTTTTTCTGAAGGGAACTAACATTTTATTTGTAACGCTCCGTTTTATCGATTGATTCAAGCTACTTGATAGAAAAATTTTCCGATACTCGTTGTCTCGTTTGTTCCAATTAGATTTATTCATCGGATTGTTCCTGTTTTCTTTTTATCCGTTCCTCGGGATCAGTCGTGATTAATTCATATAATCTTGTGGTTGAATCAACGGTATTAGAAAAAGGCACGATTGCATGACCTGCACGTATCAACCCTGCACCTTTTGGCGGATGGATCAAGTGTTTTTGTTGTTGAGTAGAAAGACGAAAAAGAGTAGAAAGTTCGTCCAGATCACTTTTAGCCTGTTTTAGCATAATGATAAATTCAGTGTTGCTTAGCATCCTCCGTGCTTTATCTGAAAGCAGTAACGTCTCCACATTTTGCGTGATCCCTGTAGGAATTGCTCCCCACTTTCGGATACGACTCCATAATTCAAAAAAATAATTTTCACAGTAAGGATCATTTAGCATCAACTGCATTTCATCAATGTAAATCCACGTAGTGATCCCTCGATCCCGATTACGTACCACCCGATTCCATACTTGTTCTAAAACCACCATCATCCCAAATGTTTTTAACTGACTTCCTAACTCTTTGGTGTTGTAGATGATAAAACGCTTATTTAACTCAATATTTGTCGTATGGGAAAAAATCGCTAAAGAACCTTCAATATATAATTCTAAGTCTAATACTAGTGCCTGCGCTTCTTTTTCCGGCTGTTCTTTGAGCAACGTAAACCATTCCTTCGCTAATGTTGGCATTTGCTTGTCCTGAGAATGAAAATAGTTAAAATAAGTCAAGCGAGTCACACGATCAATGATGGAACGTTGTGCGGAATTCAAACCCGATTGTCCACCGATCAAAGCTTCAAATGCTGTTAACAAAAAGTCGGATTTTAATTTTACTGGATCAACTTCCCCACTTAAATCATCTGTGATATCCAATAGATTGATAAATGTATCGGTGTTTGGTGCAATTTTAACAATTTGCGCATCAAAAGTTTGCCCAATTAATGTATCTTCATCTTCAGGATCAATCGAGATGATTTCGTCTGTTGGATTTTTTAGTAGTGTAGTAATTTCTTCATATTTTTTGGCTACCCCTTTTCCTGAGCCTGAACTACCTAAAATCATTCCACTTGGGGTATTCAACCGTTTCCGATTGATCCGAACTACATTTTTCGTTAGCTCATTCATTCCATAGTATTTACCCTCCTCGTGGTCAAGTTCTTGCGCAGTAAATGGAATAAAGATAGCTGCACTTGCTGTAGTCAATGTTCGGCGAGTTGTTATCCAATTTTTTCCAAATGGAAGGACGGAATTCATCCCTTCTAGTTGTAGATAATCCAAATAATGAAAGCCACAACCATTTTTTCTGGCAATACTCAAAATTCGTTCGGCTATATCAGTCAATTTTTCTTTTGTGTTTGTTCTGAAATAGACAAAAACCGAAACGAAAAATAAGTTCTGTCCTTCTTTTAACAAATCATCTAATAATAAATTAGCTTCATTGATACTATTGGTTAATTCATATGGAATACTTGTATAAGGATCGTAGCCTTTTTGAGTTGCTTTTCTTTGAGCAGCAACTTTGTCTCCTTCCATATAGGCTTTTTTTATTTGAACTAGATGATTGGCTTGCTCAGCCCCGACTGGATCAATGTGGATCGATAACGTGATTTCTTCAGGTATTTCCATCAATTCTGCCATGAGTTTATCTGACAATCTAGCTGGATAGTCTTTTAGGTAAAGAATCTGGGCATATTCCTCATTGATTTCAAAATAGTTTTTCTTTTTAAAATTAAAACTGGAAGGAGCAATCACAGCTTTTGTTGAAAGATGATTAAAGACTAAATCGGAATAGTTAAATTGAAAGTGTTCCGATGATTTCAACAACTGATTGACCAATTTTAGACGCTTTAAACCGTCTAATGGGTCAACCGTTGAGCCAATTTCTTCCAAATTTCCGATTAAATTCTTTTCGATTCGTCCCAATAATTGTTTTGCCTGCTCTAAGTGATTGGCTGGAGTACTGAAAGTCAAATAGTTTTCTTTTGTAAAACGATTCTCCCCTTCATTGATTTTTTGAAGAAGCATCTGATTGACTTCTTCACGATAGCTATCATGTTGATCGCCTTTACTCTCATAAAAAAGCCTATCCGTCATCTCATCAAGCTCAACTCTTTTTTTTAAGATCGTGATTGTTAGATGGATCGTATCATCAAGACTGTTCAATAGTTCGCCATATTTTTGGAAAATCAACAATTGTTCGTCTTGTAGAGCAATTTGATAATTCACATCTGAAAATCGAACACTTTTGGAATAATAATTAGGCACAATTTCACAAATGCCACTTTCAAACATTTTTTCATAACGCAACAAATCTTGGACATTACGCTTTGGCGCTAACTTTTTTTGATATTGCCCTCTTTTTTTCTTTTGTTTTTGCATCAAACGAATAAATTTTTTATTATTAGTTTCCGTACTCAACTTGTTTTCTTTCGGCACGCTTACTCCTTTGACCCACCATGGCATTTGAATACAACTCCTCTACAATAGGATAAGTATAATAATTCGCCAACTGAAAATAATTCCATCGAATCTGCACATACTTTTCTAAAGGTAAGTGATTAGGTGTCAGCCAGCCCACTGACAAGATAGGGGCACTGAGTACCATAAAAACGATCCCGATATCATCAATCGGATACTTCCAACTGACATAATTTAAAATGCCCAGAGGAACGATCAAAAGCAACGTTACAACAGCAGAGATAAATTGTCTTAACGAAACGCCAAAAAACAATTTTTCTTGGTAGGTTAAAATTTCTTTTCGAATTGGTACTTCAATCATCGATTTTATTTCCCTCCAGTTAAAAATGATTCTCTAGGCAGTTGCAAGAATGATTTTTGCCCATTTATTGGTATAAAATAAACTAGCACATAATGTTAGACAATTCCCTGATATCCCACTGATCACTGCAATCATTCCCTGTTTTTCATCAATTGAAAACACAGAATGTACGAGCAGTGGATAAAAACTTAATATAATAAATAAGAGGATTCCTTGCAGGGAGGAAGCACAAACTAATTTCAAAAAATTTTTTCCAATCGAACTAACTTCTTCATTAAGAAACGTCACAAGAGGTAATGGAGAAATGCTAAAATACAAATAAATTTCAAAAAAACGCATGAAAATAACCAGTTTTGTTAGCACACTTGTTAGTACGGATAAAATCAACGGGATCAACAAAATAATTAACAACGTAAGTTTTTCAAAAAAGCCCCAATGGTAGATTCCTTCAATCAATGAAAGAACATCAACAGCCTTACTTCCACCTTCTCGAATCCCAATTTGACTGATACCATTACTGATTGTTGTACTAATTTCAACGATCATATGGATAAATATTGTTAAATGGCGCATGATCAACAGGCTTACTCCTAATTTAAGAAAGAGCGGAAGGAACAACTCCATGCCACCAAAACCGGAATAATTTCCATAAATCTTTTGTGCCATTTGTTGAAACTCCAGCAATAGTAAAAAGCCTAGTACAGAATAAGCAATTGGTTTGATCACTCCATTCATAATTAACTCACTGTATTGATAGATATCAGGTAGATAGGTTTCTAGATTTTGTAGTAGCATATTTTTAGGGTCGTTTGAAAAATTTAATTGATCAGCAATTGTTTGTAGTAAAAATTTGATTGCACCGTCCAGCTTAGCCACTTCCTTAGATTGAAATAGTTGCTACCCAAGCGCCAGCTGCAACGATAACAGCCCCACCAACGATCTGAAAAAGAGCATTTTGCATTCCGGGACCATTATGTTCTTTGATAGCCGCACCGAGTTGAATAATCCCCCATACAGTGAGCAGACTGCCAGAAGCAAGTACTCCTTTTGAAAACAACGACATCGCTTGCTCAAAATAGTCCATACTATTCTTTCTCCTTTTCTATCGCTTGTTGATTCATAACGGTTACTTGATAACTAGCATGTACCCGCTCAAAAGAATCACTGATACTCAAACTGACAGTGTAAGTTCCTGGTTTGTTGACATCGACGTTTTCAGTCACTTCGACATCTGTTAAAGATAATGTTTCTTCTTTGTCGTAAACCTCAATTCCGGCTAGCGGATCAAACGCCTCTCCAATAGTTAGCACCTTATCGGCTATGCCTATAAATCGTGGTGGTTCATTGATGACCGTGATTTTCCCATAACCACTGGTTGTTTTGCCATTTGTATCAGTGACTTTAAGAGGAAGCAAATATTTTCTTAATTTAGATGTATCGATCCGATTCCATGCTGCTTCATCTATTTCAATATTTAATCGTTCTAACGGATCTTCTCGATCTGAAACAACCAGTTGTGCAAAATAATCTTCTTTCTTCAAAGCAGAGAAAACATTGACTTGAAGATCCGCCTGGATGATTTTAGGGGCTTCATTCGTTACTTGTACGAGAAGTCGTCTCTCCTCTGCATATTTTCCATATCGATCTTGCACATTGCCAATTCTAAAGAAATATTTTCCTTCTTTATTGGAATCAAAATTAGTTTCCAAGATATTGGTTTTAGTTAATGAGATATCTCCGTCTTCTCTATCCCAAGCTTTCACATAGTCGAAAATATTCAACTCTTGATTTATCTGATGGTCAATCCATTCGGGTATATGGATTACCGGTGCATCATTTTCAATTTTGATAAACGCTTTCGTTTTCGCTTGAGCCCCATGTCGATCATTGACAGAATAAAGCACCTCATAGCTTCCTTCTTTGTTGATATCAAGATTTGTTTCGACTTCAATCTTTGCGGTTAAATCCCCATCTTCTTGGTCCATTGCGGATACTCCTGCTAACAAATCAACTGGTACACCGATCTGCTGGTACATTGTCGTCTGCTTCAAGTTGATTTTCGGTAAGCTATTAACAAAAAAGTAGATGGTGGCATCTGTAAACATTCCTGCCGAGTCGGTGACACGGATCGTAAATTTTTGCTCGCCTAGCTTCGACGTGTCAATAAAATTATGTTTGACTGTGGGAAAAGCGTCGTTACCCGTAAGAATCTCAAAATAGTCTGTTGGTTCAAATTTACTGTATTGCTCAATGACCATGTAAGTGGATGCTAGTGAAATTTGTGGTCTCTGCCAAGTCGTTTGGTCACTCTCACGATTCTTTTCTTTTTCAACAGAAACTGGAGGGGCCTCATAGACTGGGGCTTGTTTACTATCCGCTCTTTCTTTTGAAGTTTCTAAAGTTGTGACTTCTGTTTTCTTTTTTTCTTTAGCAAAGGCAACGACTAATTGCGCTACCTCATGCTCTAGTTGTTGAAGTGGCAATTCCGTTCCCTCAGTTTTAGAACTAAAATAGTCAAATTGTTCCATGACTGCGATTGCCGGATCATGATCCTCTTTAAGAAAATAATGAGTGGGTATTTCTTCTTTTTCTATGTTTTTTGTATCAATGATATTTGCTACTTGTTTTTGTTTACTTGCTACTGTTTTTTCCTGATTGTGACTTAGGTAGATGCTAGTAATTCCTGTGATACTTCCACTGATAAAAAGGAACAAAAGTCCATATTTTATCCTGCCTAGATTCTTTTTCGATAACTGATCTATAACGATTGAACGTTTCACCATTCTTTAGACCATCCTTTCTTTTATCTTCTAAACACTTTGATCATACTTTTAGTAAAAATAATCGAAATCAATTTTTTCACAACTTTACATGTTTCTGCTTTTTTTGAAGATAAAGATAACTGCTAACGATAATAATCAAGCTCAATCCAAGAAGAACCATCTCTAGCGAACGTCGTTCATTCGTTTTTGGCAATATGCTTTGCTTTAATAATAATTTTTCTTTTTTTAATGTAATTGTCTGATCTTTGTTCCTTAAATCATCCTCACGTCCTACTTCATTTTTTTGCTCTTCTTCGTAATATAAGACGTGGGTCGCTGTTAATTGATCACCATCTTTGAGGATATTTGCCTTCAACTCAAGAAATACTTCAAATGTATCTTCTTCGTTCTTTGGAGTATAAGTTGACGTTGATTCACTGACCACTTCTCCTGTTTTTGTATTCTTATATTGCGTAAAAACAGTATAAGTGTGTCCGATTTCGATTGCCTCGCCTTTGATCCACACCACATCTTTCAACTGATTGTCTACTGTTGGATCAAGTGTTTTTTCGCCAGCAATATCGGTAAATAAAGAGGTCAACTCTAATGGTTCCCGTTCATTGTAGGCTTCAAGAACAAGTAGCTCGCCATCCTTTTCAACCGTGACAGAAAAATCCATTGGTTCTTCTAATGGTAAATAGCCTGCCAAAGGTTCCACTTCAACAAATTTATAGTTGCCATAAGGTAGTGCCTCTACATTGATTTTCCCTTCTTTATCAGTCAAATATTTTTCAATTAAGGTTTCAGTCAATTCTCCATTTTCATCCGCTACTATGTTGTATAAATGAAATGGGACATTTTCTAATGGTTGTTCATTCAACCGATCTCGCTTGATCAATTGAATATTTTGACGAGCTAAACGGTTCGGAACTTCTAGGCGAATCAAGGCGCCAGCATTCTCTTCTGTGACACTAAAAATGAGTGGTTCTTCTAGTGGTACATATCCTTCTGGTGCTTTGATCTCATGGAGTTCATAGCGATCCACACCCCAAGGCAAACTTTCTGTGGTAATGATTTCGCCTTTGTCATTGGTTTCAAAAATATTGGTCTGCTCCGTGTCATTGGGTCGTACCATCGAAACAAATTCGCCTTCTCCTTCATTTGCCCAAGTATCAAAAATTTTGAACTGAGCGCCTGCGTAAGGTATGTTCTCGCCTGTTTCTTCATCCACTTTGATGATATGCAATCGAGATTCAATCACTTTATCTTCCAATAAAAAGAAATGGGTATAGCCGTCTTCCGTGATCGTCACTTCAAATGGTTCGATCAATAAATAGCCATCCACACCTTTGGTTTCTTCAATGGTATAAGTGTCATAAGGTAGATTCTCAAACTTGAAATACCCGTTCTTACCAGTGACTTGGACATATTCTTGTCCAGTGGTGTGGGAAGTAGCTGTCAGTTCAACACCTTCTAAAGGTGGCTTTAGCTCCTGTTGCTCTTTTTTCAGTCTGGCAATTACTTCAAAAACGGTTTGAGGAATCAAGGGGCGTGAACCAAACTTATAGCCTTCTACATTTCCTTTGATGACTCGATCAGTCACCGTTTTACTGTGAAGCGCTACGGTTTCATTTTGTCCAGCATACGTGAGATTAACGGTATGTTTTGTATCATCCAAATTGTAGCCTTCTGGCGGTTCGATTTCTTGGAGATAATAGGTTCCCAGCTTTAATCCTTTCACCTCTGCTTGTGCTACGCCATTGACATCTTGTATGGTTAGTTTACTAACAGAAGCCCCATTCTTATCGGTTAACTCGTAAACAGCTCCTACCAATTGAGAAGCCCCTTGTGGTTTACTGCCTGTTTCTTCATCTTCTTTGATCACTTTGAGATTTGCTAGTTGCTCTTTATTATCTAAACTGATCGTGGTGGTCTCATTGGCTTTGATGGTTACTGTCTGAGGTGTGGCATTGAGGACATATCCATTCGGTGCTTTGATTTCCTGGATCGTTACTTTTGTGTCGACTAACAAATCATTCCAGGCAGCATAGCCATCAGAACCTGTAGTGATTTCTTTGGTTTTTCCATCAGAAGTAGTAAAACGAAAAACGGCACCTGCCAATGGTTGCTTGGTCGTTTCATCTACTTTGCGTACACGGGCATTGCCGTTTTTTAAAACAGTTATGGTTAAAGAAATTTTTCTATGTTCATTTAATCTGCCAACTATCATATTTTGGGTATATGGGTGTTGATAAATTAGCGGAACACCTTGAAAAGTAGAGGCAATATCATAGTCAAATTCAACTCGACTAGTCGCTTCTGCATTTTTGTTGGCAAGAATCGTTAATTGATTTCCTTTTTTAGAAATACTTAGTCCTTGTGAGACGAAAGATGGTAATGACTGATAATTACTAAAGGCATGGGTCGTGTCAGTTAAGGTGATACTTTCTCCAACTTTTAAGTTTATCGTTTGTTTGTCAAAAGAAGGTGATGTATAAAAATAATTGACATTTTTCATGACAGCAGATTTAAAGGTTTGATAGTCCGTCATCGAAAATACCCCTGAAATACTCAACGGTGTAATCCCTTGTTGTTCCCATGCCAAAATTTGAGTCATCAATTCTTTTTTCAACGTGTGGCCCGAAACCATCAGCCCGTAATACTTAATCAAAGAAATTTTTTTCATCTGTTCAGTATTTCGCTCAGCGACTGTATAGCCAGAGTTATTTCCAAGATTAAGTGCAGCACCTGGTTCTATGCACAAGGCAATTTCATTGTTGATCCGTTTACCGTACCAGCCATATTCACGTACACCGTTCGATAAGCGAATATCAATATTGGAGATATGAGCATTGGGGTCAACATAAATCGTTTGATTGTTTCGTTGGTGGGTTTGAGTTTCTCCTAAAGCAGCATGAATCGAGTGAGTGATGTAATTCGAAGGAGTTGTCGTATATAATTTGCCGTCTTCAGTTTGAATCAACTGATTCTCTTGAAGAAAACTTATCTTACGATCGTCTTGATCTGTATTTTCTAAATTTCCTGCTAAAACAACAAGTGGTCGGCAAAACGAAACGGATAATAAATGAATGATCAAAAATATGCGTACAACTAACTGGTATTTTTTCATCGAAATTCTCCTGTTTTTTGATAATAAACCTGCTTATCTACAAAAGTTCTCTCATAAACATAGAATTACTACTGACACTAAAAATCAAAATATTCGCTACTGAATCAAGCGAATCACATATTCATTTTTAGTGCGGTCATACCTTAAAACGCCACTTTTTTGTATCTGATTGATCAATTTTGCTTTGTCTCCATTTGTCCATCCATCTTGATGAACAAGCTGTTCATATTCACGCAAAGTAATCTGTTTTCTTTTACTACTACGCATAAAAGTTAATAATCGCTGGAGTTCTGTCATCAAGTTGTCACTCCTTAAAAATTTTAAGGCCACACCATTTTTAGGATAAATGGAAACCTGACTTTTTTAGGAAAAAGCCAACCCATATCCTCACGGTCCTCGGAAAAAACATTACGTAAGAAATTTTTCTTCAAACCATTAATCACAGTTATTGGTTCCGTCCTCCGTAAGAGATTCTAGTCATACTTTTGCTGTTAGCATGCCAACACTAACAGGACTGTCATTTAGTTGAGCATCGATAAAGATTGACAGCAAATCATCGTTATCAGTTAGATTGCTAACCAGTAATGATGCTCACATATAACGTTTTCAACGAACAAATATGTTTTTTTGCAACGACTAAACTTGCCAAGCTTTTACTTTCATTGGTCGTTCCACGTACTGTAAGTTTTGTTTTGTGTTCCTTCGTTTAGCAAAGATAAGACCGCCAGAAGAAACGGCTGTTTTTATTTGTGGATAAATCTTGTAGTCAGGTAATTCTTTTTTTGTCTCTTGATTGATAAACTGTCCATTCCCTAAATTAGCCCACGTAGAACCATCAAATAATCGAATCGTTAGTGCTTTACTTCGAATTGCTTTTTTTGAACAGATTCGTAACACGTAAATCCCTCCTCACTCTATAATTACGATTTATTTGCGATTCTTCCAAAAAAAATAAAAGACATTGATCAACTTAAGTCAATCAATGTCTTTCAGTTCAGCTTATTTTGTTTTGGGGAAGAGTTAGATCATTACAGTGATCGTAGCAGCAGCTAAAATCAAGACTAGTCCAATAACTGTAACAGTCATTTCTTTCTTGGTTTTCTTTTGTCCTAGGAACCAAATACCAGTCAGTGTCGCTAATACTACGGATGTTTGAGAAAGAATAAACCCTGTTGCTAACCCATTCATATCTGGTTGAGCTGAAATTAAATAAGTTAAAGCAGCGAAGGCAAAGAAAAATCCTGAAAAAATATGTTTATAAGAGACAACTTCGACAAACGCTGATTTTTCTTTAAAACTTAAAACAGCTGAATAAACAACAGCAACGATTACCATACCAATTGCTTGAGGTAAAAAGGCATGCATTCCATCAATTGAAGTTGCTTGAGGAGCTGCGGAATAAGCCCAGTAGCCGATTTCACCTACTGCTAACAAAAGGACCGCTTTTTTCAATAAGTTACTGCCTTCTGTATTTTTCTTTTCAGTCCAAACAGTCATCCAAGCACCTAAAATAATCAAAACTAAAGCAAAGGCACCCAAGACTTTCGCAGTAGCGCCAGGCCAATTTCCTAAAGCAAACACGCCCCACAATGAAGCCCCTAATAATTGAAAAGCAGTAGTAATAGGCATTGCACGAGAAGAACCAATCAAGGTAAAGGATTGGAATGTAATGATTTGGGCGATTGCCCAACCAACACCAGATAAGATTGAAAAAGTCAGGTCAGATCCTGTTGGTAACTCCATTCCTTTATATAAAGCAAAAACAATTGCAAAAATCAATGTTCCTAATGTTGAACCTAAAATTTGATTGACCGGACGTCCCCCGATCTTAGATGCGATCGTAGGATATAACCCCCAACCAAGTAGTGGGCCTAAGCCAATTAAAAGCGCGGTAGTATTCATGGTAGACTATTCCTCCTTCTTTTTTAAAAAACGACGCCGCTTTCTAAAATAATATTAGCATAAGGTGTCATTTCCCCCGTGCGAATAAACGCATGACACTGATTCAAATCAGCTTTCATTTTACTATGAGGGATAAAAGTAATAGGTGTTTCAGGTAGCCGTTGTTGAATTTCCGATAATACTTTAGGGTTTTCTGACTTGATTTCTTCAGCTAAATAAATACGTTGAACTTCTAACTCTTCAAGCACATTGTTCAAGACTTCCATAAAGCTTGGAATACCATTATCTACAGCCAAATCGATTTTTTCAGTTGTCATCGGCACGGGCATACCTGCATCACCGATACTTAATGTGTCAAAATGTCCCATTTGTGCGATTACACGAGAGATATCTGAATTGATTACTTTTGATTTTTTCATAATAAAAACGTCCTTTCTTAATTCAATTCTTGTTTATATGGAATAGAAGGTTGTGCGCCAAAACGTTGAACAGTCAAAGAAGAAGCTTTATTTCCATAGGTAATTGCTTCCTCTAAATTACTAAAATCAGTTGCTAACATGCTACTCATCGCACCAATGAATGTATCACCTGCAGCTGTCGTATCGACTGCATTCACTTTGAACGCTGGCACGATCCCATTTTTGCTGTTTTTAATCGAGTAAAATGCGCCTTTACTTCCGATCGTGATAATTACAACTTCGATTCCTAATTGATGTAAGTGAGCTGCAGCCTGTTTTAAGCTTTCTTCGTCCGTAATCGAAATCCCTGTTAAAATTTCTGTTTCTGTTTCATTAGGAATAATCATATCTGTTACTTTCAATAACTCTTCAGGCACATTTTCTAATGCTGGGGCAGGATTCAAAATTGTTTTTACTCCAACTTCTTTTGCTAGGTTAAAAGCTTCAATCGTACTTTCTATAGCGCTTTCAAACTGTGCGATGATAAAATCACTTTTTTCGATGATCGCTTTGTTTTGTCTAACTTGTTCTGGTGTAAACGCATTGTTCGCTCCGGCATGGATCATAATACTATTTTCCCCAGCATCATCAACGATGATGTAAGCTTGACCAGTCGCTTGGTTTTCAAGAGTTGCTACACCTTGTAAATTGATTTCTTCTTGTTCTAAAAGCTCAGCCATTGTTTTGCCAGCTTCATCGGTACCAATCGCTCCAATAAAATGAGTAGTAGCTTCTGAACGTCTTGCAGCAACTGCTTGGTTTGCTCCTTTTCCTCCGCCAGCTGAAAATGTTTCTTTCGTGTGTATCGTTTCTCCTGGCTTAGGCATATGTTTGACTCGGATGGTCCGATCTAAATTAATGCTACCGATAACTGTTACAGTGTTCATTCCTTCATCACTCCATATTACGTATTAATTGAATCAAACGCCATTCATCAATAATTAAAACGTTTTAACTCTACACCGAAAATATACCACAGATTGAAAGCTATTTCAAGAACCTATTTTTCCTAATTTTTTATTAGCAATCAGCAGCTTCATTTTTACCAGCATTCTAAAACAAAAAAGCTGAACACTTGTGCTGACTTGCTTCAGTTAGATCTTGGTCTAACTTAAGACATTCACAACACAAGGCTCAGTTTTTTTTATTTCACAACACCAATCAGAAAAAATAACCATCTGCAAAGTTAACTAATAAATCACTGATTCTTTATTTCGATGCTTTACCTGGTTCAGAGGCAATGATTGATAACTCTCCTTGAACCGTCCATTCTGTCACATCATTTGGTAAAATAAAACTTGCCCCTTTAGTTAATGGGTAAATTTTTTCATTAACAACTAACTCTCCTGCTCCATCGATTACTGTCGCTAATGTATAAGGTGCTTGTTTTTTAAATGATGTAATTCCTTTGATATCCCATTCATAAACATTAAAAAACTCGGTCTCTAAATACGTAACGATCGAAGAATTCCCTTTACGTACTTCTTTCATTTGAATCTGTGGCGTAATAGCTGGAACAGTTGTCACATCAATTGATTGTTGGATATGCAATTCACGCGTATTGCCATTGGCATCTTTACGGTCATAATCATATACACGATAAGTCGTGTCCGAGCTTTGTTGCGTTTCTAAAATCATGATCCCTTTACCAATTGCATGGATCGTTCCACTAGGGACATAGAAAAAGTCGCCTTTTTTAACTGGGACTTTTTTCAACAAGTCATCCCAACGACCCTCTTGGATCATCTCAGCAAGTTCTTCTCTTGTTTTTGCATGATGGCCATAAATGATTTCTGCTCTAGGTTCAGCATCAATGATATACCAACATTCTGTTTTTCCTAACTCACCTTCGTGCTTCATTCCATAAGCATCATCTGGATGGACTTGTACTGATAATTCATCTTCTGCATCTAAGATTTTAATTAATAATGGAAAGACAGGCTCAGTTGGGTTGCCAAACAATTCCTTGTGGTTTTGCCATAACTCGTCTAATTTTTGTCCTTGGTATTCACCGTTTTCAACGACACTTACACCATGTGGATGTGCGCTGATCGCCCAATCTTCACCGATTTTATCATTAGGTATATCAAATCCAAATACTGATCTTAAACGGCTGCCTCCCCAAATTTTTTCTTGAAAAACTGGTTTTAAAAACATAGGTTCTTGCATAGTTCAAACTCCTCTCAATGTTCATAGTTATTATAGCATCATTTTTTTAATAACGCTTTCTCTTTCAAAAATTTTTCAACAATTTCATCACGACAACGAATATAAGCTTCACGATGATCAGTTGGATGGATACGGTTTGATAAGAAAATAAATGCTTCTTGTTCAATAATGTCAATTAGTAAGAACGTGCCCGTATAACCAGTATGAAAAAGAATTGGTTGCTGTTGTTCTAATCCTTTTTTTAAATCCCATCCTAAGGAACGATTGCCTTTTTTCGTTGGCGTATGATCTTGTAAAAGTGAGCGAATCGTTTGTTCTTCTAAAAAACGCCCATTTTCAGCTTTCCCTAAATTCAAATACATTTTTACAAAGGTAATACTGTCCTCTAAATCAAGAAACAACCCAGCATTTCCTGCATGCTCAGCGAGTACTCTCGCTTTAGGATCATGTGTAACGCCCCGCAAAACCTCACCTGAAGCGAGTTGTTGTGTGGGAACAATTCTTTTAGAAGGATAAGGTAAAAACGTACTGTGCATCATCCCTAAAGGCGCTAATACTTGTTCTTCAAATAATTCTGTGGCTGGCTCTTGGAAAATCTCTTCAAGCATCAATCCTAATAAAATCGTGCCTGCATCTGTATATTTCACTAATTTCCCTAACTGATCACCAGGTTGAAGCTTTAAATAGGCTTCGATCAGCTGTTCTTGAGAGAGTTGATCTCGATTAGGAATCCAAGTTTCAATATTTGATGTATGAGTCAGTAAATGTCGTATCGTGATTGTTTCATTTTCAAAAGCCGGTAAATAATGGTGTAACGGTTTGTCTAAGTCGATTTTACCATCTTCCCACAAGCGTAACACTAGACTGGTGGTAGCGATCACTTTTGTTAAAGAAGCCACATCAAATAATAGATCTGCTGTCATTGGTTGGGTTTCAGGTACGATCTGTGCATGACCTGCTGAAAAAGTTTCAACATGCTTATGCTTAATAAACGCACCAACAACACCAGGATAATAACCTTCTTCAAGTTTATTTAAAATCAACTGTTTCGTTTCTGGGTACATTTTATTCTCCTTCTCTGTCGAAGAAATCAATTTTTGTTCATCATGCTAAGTCAAATCATATAGCTTTCTCTAAGAGGATGCAAGTAGATAAAGGTCGTGAAAACATCGGGTAGCTCCGATGACAATAAGAAAGAATTTTTTGAAACAGCTCCTCATGTTTTGAAAAATTCAGGCTTATTTCAAGGAGCTGATGTTTGAACGCCGTGGATAAAGGTCGTGAAAAGAGCGTTTTGCCCTGAGTAATAAGGAGGAAAATCTCGAAACAGCTTTCCATGTTTTGAGATTTTTTGACTTATTACCGAAGGGCAGCTCTTTGAACACCGTGGATTAGGTCGTGAAAGAAGCGGTCAGCTCCAATGACAATAAGAAAATTTTTTAAATCAACTTTTCTTCTATCCTCTTGTATCTTAGAGAAACTTCTTTAGTTGAAGAGTTGTTTCTGGTATCTCTTTATATATTGAACAAAAAATCAGCTTTCGATTTCCGTTGTTGCTTGTGATGCGCTTTTCCAAAAATGAACAAAAGCAAAAGCCCCTAAACATCAAATCGTTAGGAGCTATTTCTACCTATTCAATTATTTGTCTTCGCTTTATTTTTTGGCTTTTTTTGTATCGATCACAAACCACCATTCGATACCAATCGCATCATAAATTGTTAACACAGTATGTCTTTGATCGATAAAGAAGTCAACTGCAGTTTCATTTAAATGCTGAATCAACTGTTCCATGCTTTCTTGATCAATCACGAATTTCAAGAAATCTAAACCTAATACTTCATGAGTCGGCAATGCTAATGCCTCACTATTTGCTTCTGAGATTCCTACATGGAAGTTCCCTTCATTTAAAACATGTAATCCGTTCTTTTCTTCCCGAACTTTTAGTCCCAGTAAATCACTTAAAAAACGGCGTTCTTCTTCGCTATCAAAAACGTTTAAATGGATTTTTTCAAAGTAAGAATTAGCGGATAATTTTTTGTAACGCTCTTCTGACTTACGTAATAATGACTCTTGATCCATTGCTTCTGGTTGATTTCGTTCTTGAACATTGTCCTCTTCGTGATAAATTTCTAATTCGTTACCTTCTGGATCCTTAAGTAAGATCCCCATGCGCCCTTGATCTTCTAACGCATCTTCAATTGGATAGTTTGTTTTACGGATACGGGAAAGGATATCAGCCATTTCTGCTACCGTTGGAATAATCAATGAAAAACGTTTCAGTTTTTTGATTTCCCCAATGTAATCATGCGCTCTAGGACTTTCTTCTAGCAATAGCATCTCACTATTTTGCTCTTGTGTCCCTAAAATAGCTAATTCATTTTCTTCCCGTTTCAAATCAAAACCGATCGTATTTTTGTAAAAATCAATCATTTTATCTCTATCTTTAACCCGGATTGCTACACTTTTTAGGTAAGTAGTAGACCCCAATTTAAATTCTTTCATTTTTCTTGCTCCCCTCTACGTCCAGCTTTATTTTAACGATGCTTCACATTTCTTTCAAGCAATAAATGGGTTTTTATTAAAAAAAATGTGAGAATTTTCGCATTTTCCACGCAATACTGCAATTATTTTTAAATAACATTCATTATAATAAATAAAACGCATGGAACGCTTCAGATGCTCTTTCCATGCGTTTTACTATTAATGAATTGTTAAGAAACAGCTTCTTCGGAAAACTGGCTATTATATAAATCAGCATAAAATCCATCTTTTTCCATCAATTGATCATGATTTCCTGTTTCAACAATTGAACCATGGTTCATGACAATAATGTTATCGGCATCTCGAATGGTTGACAGACGGTGAGCTACTACAAAGCTTGTTCGATTTTCTAATAAACGATTCATCGCTTTTTGGATCAAAATCTCTGTCCGAGTATCCACACTAGAAGTTGCTTCATCAAGTATCAATACATCCGGATTAGCTAAAAATGCCCGAGCAATCGTGATTAACTGTCGTTGCCCTTGGGAGATGTTGCTGGCATCTTCATTTAATACCGTTTGATAACCTTCAGGCAGTTTGCGAACAAAGTCATCAACATGGGCAGCTTTGGCTGCTTCAATCACTTGTTCGTCAGTTGCATCATCGTTTCCGTATTTGATATTGTCGTAGATGCTACCTGTAAATAGCCATGTATCTTGCAGAACCATTGAAAATTGAGCACGTAAGTTATCTCGAGATAAATCTCTCGTATCTACCCCGTCATAACGGATACTTCCGCCAGAAACATCATAGAAACGTTCTAACAAGTTGATCAAGGTCGTTTTACCAGCACCAGTTGGACCAACAATTGCCACCATTTCTCCAGGTTTCACATCCAGATTAAAATCTGTCATCAATAGTTGATCTTTGGTATAACCGAATTGAACATTTTCAAAACGAACTTTATATGGTGTGTTCTCTTCAACAGGTAACCCAGATTTTTTATCAGACATTTCCTCTTCATCCAGCACTTCAAAAACCCGTTCCGCAGATGCAACAGTTGACTGGATCGTATTCATTAAACTTGCAAGTTGAGTAATCGGCTGTGAGAATTGTGTCGTATATTGTAAGAACGCTTGAACGTCCCCAAGTGTCATATTCCCATTTGCAACTTTGACCCCACCTAATACAGCAACAAATACATAGCCAAGATTTTTAACGAAGTTCATCAAAGGCATAATGATGGCAGAGATAAACTGGGCTTTCCACCCTGCAGCATATAACTTATCGTTTTCTTCTTCAAAAACTTCTTGGTCTTTGGCTGTATGATTGAAAGTTTTGACGATCGTATGACCACCATAGGTTTCTTCTACTTGGTTGTTTAAGAGACCTAAACTTTTTTGTTGCTCTGCAAAAAAGACTTGGGATTTTGGTGCAATGATCATCACGACGATCAAACTCAATGGAATCATCAGTAAAGCCACTAACGTCAATTGCCAACTAATAGAAAGCATCATAACGATGACACCGATCAAAGTAACTGCACTTGTTACAAACTGTGTTAAGTTTTGTTGAAGGGTACTGGCAATATTATCCATATCATTGATTGCACGAGACATGATGTCTCCATTTGTATGTGTATCATAATAAGAAATCGGTACACGATTCATTTTTGCTTCTAGATCATGACGTAACTCATAAACTGTTCGTTGCGATACTCGTGTCATAATAAATTGTTGCAAGAAATTGAATACTGCAGAAATCAAATACATCACAATAACCGTGGCGATGATTTGAGCAATTTTATCAAAATCAATTGGGAATTTAGAAATTTGTTGCCCCGCTTGCATTTGTTTTGCTCCAGCCATCACCCCATTAAAAATCTCAGTAGTTGCTCTCCCTAATACTTTTGGTGTTTGGATCTGGAAAATGACTGCTGCGATCGCTAATACAAATACAGCAATGATCGCAACCGAGCGTTTTGACATATAGCCAAATAAACGTTTCACTGTGCCCCAAAAATTCTTTGGTTTTTCTCCTTTTGCTCCAATGTTTCGACCGGGTCCGTGACCGCCGCCAGGCATTGGTCGTTGAGAAGGTTTGGTCGTTCCTTTACTCATGCTAGATCCTCCTCTCTTAATTGTGAATGAACGATTTCCTGATAGGTTTCATTCGTTTTAAGAAGTTCATCGTGTGTGCCTTTGCCAACTAGTTTTCCTTCATCAAGGACTAAGATCATATCCGCATCCATTACTGTACTTACTCGTTGTGCAACTAAAACCGTAATACTTTCTTTCATATTTTGTTTTAAAGCTTGACGTAATTTTGCATCTGTTTTAAAGTCCAAAGCCGAGAAAGAATCATCAAATACATAAATGTCAGCTGGTTTGACTAATGCTCGAGCAATCGCCAAACGTTGTCTTTGCCCACCAGAAAAATTTCCTCCGCCTTGTTCAACATGGCTGTCTAAGCCCTCTTCCATTTCTGAAACGAAGTCTTTGGCTTGGGCGATTTCTAACGCTTTCCAAATCATTTCATCAGTAGCATCTGCTTTGCCGTACTGCATGTTTTCTCTGATCGTGCCAGAGAACAACATGGCTTTTTGTGGAACAAAGCCCATCAATTCACGCAAATTATACTGAGTCATATCGGTAATACTTACACCATCAATCTTGATTGTTCCTGATTCGACATCGTATAGTCGTGGGATAAGGTTGACTAAAGTAGATTTACCCGAACCAGTTCCACCAATAATCGCAACAGTTTCGCCTGATTTTGCTGAAAAATCAATATCTTCTAATGCCAGCTTCTCAGCTCCATGGTACCGGTAGTTGACATGTTCAAATGAGATTGTGGCAGCTTTACCTGCAGGAGTCACCTCAGTTGGGTTCTCAGGATCTGAGATACCTACTTTTTCATCTAATACTTCATTGATCCGATCAGCAGAAGCTTGCGCTCGAGGGACCATGATAAAAATAGCTGAAAGCATCATAAAGCTAATTAAAATTTGCATAGCATACGTCATAAATGCAATTAGGTTTCCGACTTCTAACGTCATATCTGCTATGTAGTGTCCACCAAACCAAGTAATTGCTACGTTGGTTCCACTCATAATCAAAGTCATCATCGGCATCATCAATGCAACGATCGTGTTGACTTTAATTGCTGTATTTGTATAATCTTTGTTCGCTAAATCAAAACGATTTTCTTCAAAACGTGTCTTATCAAACGCTCGGATTACCCTTACCCCTGTTAATCCTTCACGAAACACTAGGTTCAAACGGTCTGTCTTCTTTTGCATGCTCTTGAATAGTGGTACCGCAAAAAACATGATTCCGCCGATCACCACTAGCATGATTGGAATAACTACTAAGAAAATTTTGGTTAATTGATGATCTTTTTGATAAGCAAGAAAGCTTGCGCCAACCAATGTGATCGGTGCATTGATCATCATTCTTAAAAACATTTGCGTAACCATCTGGATTTGTGTCACGTCATTAGTTGTACGGGTAATCAAGGATGCTGTACCATATTTGTCAAATGCATCTTTTGTTAAACTTTCAGATTTTTTATAAACATCGGTACGTAATTGCTTTCCTAATTTTTGTGACTCACGTGTAGCAAAAAAGGTATTTGCGATTGCTGCGATGATACTAATCAAAGAAAAACCGATCATAACAAAACCTGTTTGCCAAATATAATCAACATCACCTCGTGCTACACCTTTATCAATGATATTTGATGTGAGCGTCGGCAAATAAAGATCTGATAAAACTTGGATAACCATGAACAACGTGGCTGCAATAGCTGAAGTCAGTGAAATCCGTTTGACGATTTTTAGCATGTAATTCCCCTCTTTCTATTGATATACGCCGTCTTTCAACCATGATAGTTTTAATTTAAATTCTTTAATGGCATGATCCACGGAGTAATTTTCGTTTTTTGAAAATGATTTATAGGCATGAGCAATCGTAGTAAAGACGATATTCATGATCAATTGGATCAGTAGTTCCAGTTCATGATCATCGTTTACTTTCAGTGTCGTTCGATCAATCAATCCAATTAATTCTTTTGCCTCTTTTTGATGTTTTGCATGTGAATGACGCTGATCATCTTTTGTATGCGGCACGACTTTACGAGAAGCACGATAGTCCAAGTTCATGAAAAGATTACGATAAAAAGAAGCATTTTCCCCGACTAAAATCTCCCGAATGATTTTAGTAAAATAAAGCTCGAATCCTTCGAATAAATCCCCATCGACATCTTTTATCAGTTGGAACATATCTTTTGAACTATCACGTCGAACAGTTTCAAAATAATAATAGTAAAGATCCTCTTTGTCTTCAAAATACTGATAAAAACTACCTCTAGGGATTTCTGCGATCTTCACGATATTTGCGATGGAAGCATCTTTTAATGGTACTCTAGAAAATTCAATCCTAGCTGCTTCTAATAAACGTTTCTGCTTTTCCTCTGGTAGATGAAAAAAAGTTTTCGTAGGCATCTTTTTCCTCCTTCCTAAAATGACACTCTGTCACATGACACTATGTCATTATAACACCAAGAAGATGTTTTGCAATGCTTTTCCATATTTTTTTCATGAAAAGACTAAAAAAATTCATAATTAAAAATCGAACCTTAAAAAAACTTGATAGCCTTTTCTCTTTCAAGTAAACTAGCTATGTTAGTCAGATAACAAGTCAGCTTAAAGGAGAGAATATTATGGCATCAGTTTTAGTAGTAAAAGGGCACCCATTAACTGCACAGGAATCACGTTCAGTTAAAGCATTAACAACTTTTTTAACTAGTTACAAAGAAAATCATCCGGAAGATGAAGTGACTGTTTTAGAGCTTTATCGTGATGATATCCCAGAAATCGATGAAGAATTACTTTCAGGATGGGAAACACTTCGGGCAGGTGCTGAGTTCTCTACTTTGTCTGAAAGTCAACAACAAAAAATTGCTCGTTTCAATGAATTGACCGACCAATTTCTTGCTGCAGACAAGATCGTTATTGCGAATGCTTTATGGAACTTGAATATCCCAACAAAATTAAAAGCTTGGTTTGACACCGTCAATGTCGCTGGCAAGACATTCCGTTATACTGAAAACGGACCAGAAGGATTAGTTTCTGGTAAAAAAGCTTTGCACATCCAATCCAACGGAGGCATTTATAACGGTCAAGACTTCGCTTCTCAATATGTCAAAGGCATCTTAAACTTTGTCGGTATCGATCAAGTGGATCAATTATTTATTGAAGGTATCGACTATACCCCTGACCGTGCAGAAGAATTGATGCAATCAGCTTTAGATAAAGCTGCAGCATTTGGTCAAACGTTCTAATAAAAGCTACTTGCAGGTTTACTATAAAGTTAGTCCCTTACTAACTTTGATTGCTGCATAGCGAGTACCTAAAAATTTCTTAAAAAATTAAAAAAAAACGAAGAATCTCGAAAATAGTTAAACTATTTTCGCTTTCTTCGTTTTTTAGTCATGTGTTTTTAGTGCACAATTGGTTAGTCACTTTGTTTTTCTTCATATAAACTAGAGATAGTTGTATACCATTCAAAAACATGTGAGATAACCACTTTTGCTGCAGCATATACTGGAATACCTAAAATCACACCGACGATTCCAAACAGCTTCCCAGAAGTTAATAAAACTAATAAGATCGTGACCGGATGGATCGCCAATTGATTCCCTAAGACTAATGGAGAAATCAATCGTCCTTCAATCGTTTGTTCTAAAGCAAATACGATCAATACTTTGATCAACATGATCGGTCCCGCCACGATTCCTAAGAATACGGCCGGAATCATTGCTAAAAATGAGCCTAGATAGGGAATCAAATTTAAAAAACCGGCAATGATCCCTAAGGTGACTGCATAATCGAGTCCAATGATCGCAAATCCAATCATAAACATGATCGCTACTGCAAAAGCCACCGTCAATTGTCCACGGATATAAGAAGAAACTTGATCGTTCATTTCACTTAATACTTTCAAAGTTGGTTTTCGCATACGTGTTGGTAGGAAATTCACAAAATAAGGGGCAAGTTGCTTGCCATCTTTCAATAAGTAGAAAAGGATAAACGGCATAGTTAGCAAAGCAACAATAATCGTAGCAACTGCTCCCACAAAACTTCCTAAACTTTGAACCGTACTTTTTGAAATATCTTGGAGCATATCACCTGCTGAACTCATGAACTTATCGCCAGTAGCTTCCAATTGTTCCCTAAATTGGTTGAATAGAGGATCTCTTAGTATTTCTGTCAATTTATTATCGATCGTATCCACATATTGAGGAAAATGATTGATAAAACTCACGGTTTGCTCTTGGATTTTAGGAATGATTACCACTGTTCCCCAAGCAATCAGTGCCACGACTAATACAAATAACCCGATGATGCTATAGAGCCTTGGAACTTGGCGCTTTTCCAAATAGTCAACAACTGGATTCATCAAATAATACAAAATTGCCGCTAAAATAATGGGTAAGCCAACGATCGCCAGGAATTGCCAGATCGGGGCAAATAGATAGGACACCTTAGTAAATAAAAAAACGATCAATAAGATCAAAAGTACTACTAATAACGCAGTAACGACTTGATTATTTAAAAACCATCGCCAAAACCAAGAGACTGGTTTTGATCGCTTGTTTTTTCCTTCCATAATCTCACCTACTTGTATTTGATTTGTGTACCGACATGAATCTCAGGTAACTGATGTGGTGTTAAGTAAAGACCGTTCACAATACTATTTTCCTCAGAATAATGATCAAAGATCAGCGTAACATGCCCTACTGTGTTTAAATTTTCATTTGCTAATCTTCCCACATGTTCAATCTGATATTCTTGTTGATCAAAAAAAAGTGAATCCCCTTTTTTTAATGAAAATTTTTCGGTAGAAGTAATCTTTTGGATCACTGAATAGTTACGTAGTGTAGTTGTTGCTGTTCGATCAAATAAAATCAAGATCGGTTCTTGTTCACTTACTGCATTTTCTCCGATTTCTTTGATGGTTGCATGAATCATTTTATTCTCTCCTTTGTTACAAATTCTGTCGCTCAATTCTATATTCAGTATAACATATTCTCATTGTTTAACTCTCCTGTTTGAAATGTGCTAAAATAAACAAGGAACCTATTTCATACATTCTAGGAGGGATAAAATGAAAGAAAAAATCATTTTAGGGACGTACACAAGACGTGTGAGTGAAGGAATTTATACTATTGAATTAGATACAGAAAAAGCAGAAGTCTCAGGATTGAAGCTAGCTGTAAGAGAAAATAGTCCAACTTACTTAGCAAAAAGTGAAGCTGGTAATCTTTATAACGTCACAAGTCTGGACGGTTTAGGTGGGATTGGGGCTTACGATCAAGAATTCCATTTTTTGAATGCGGTAACAGAATCAGGCGCTCCTTTATGTTACGTTGCAGTTGATGAATCTCGTCAATTAGTATATGGTGCTAATTATCATAAAGGTGAAGTCAATGTTTATCGTATTCTAGACGATGGAGGTCTCGAAGCAACTGATGCCGTTTTTCATCAAGAAGCAACTGGTCCTCATAAAAATCAAGACCATGCACATGTCCATTATACTGATTTAACTCCAGACAACCGCTTAGTGGTTTGTGACCTAGGAACGGATCGGGTCTATACGTACGATGTATCTGATCAAGGAAAATTAACTATAGTTTCTGAATTTGTGGCAGAACCTGGAACTGGTCCCCGCCACCTTGTCTTCCATCCTGCAAATGAAACCATTGCTTACCTATTTGGTGAACTTGATAGTACTGTTCGTGTGCTTTCGTATAATAAATCCCAAGGCAGCTTTGAAGAAAAACAAAAAATTAGTACACTACCAGATGATTTTCAAGGAGAAAATGGTGGTGCTGCAATTCGTATTTCAGATGATGGTCGATTTGTATATGCTTCCAATCGTGGCCATAACTCAATTGCAGTCTTTGCAGTTTCTGAAAAGGATCAACTGTTGGAATGTATCCAAATTATTTCTACTGAAGGCGATTTCCCTAGAGATTTCGCTTTAGATCCTACGAACGACTATGTCTTATGTGCCAATCAAAATACCGATAATCTTACGCTTTTCGCGCGAAATAAAGAGACTGGTTTACTAGAATTACGCCAAAAAGACATCTATGCACCAGAATGTGTCTGTGTTTATTTTGAAAAGGAGCAGTAACATGAACAAAGATGAAGTATTGGATCGATTACGGGAAGAGTTAGAAATCCCTTTTTTCCAAGGAAAGTTAGAAGAAAAAGAATATAGTGAAGCAGATTATCAAAAATTAAAACAAGATTTACTTCAATATTTTGATGATTATGTCAGAAATGTTGAAAATTAAATAAATAATCGGAAAAGTACTACTTGATTTGATCATGAAGAAAAAACTCGAAACAACTTTTTCACGTTTCGAGTTTTTTGGCTTAGTGCTGAAACTCCGCTGGGTATATTATTTGTTCATCTGAACTACATTGTTTTCGGTGAACGATTTGTTGAGAGCAGCCTCTATAAGTTGAACTTGAATATGGAGGGATTGAGTTGAACTGAGACAAACGATCGGTAAATAGCAAAAACCGTCAAGTTGGTTAGGCTTGACGGTAAAAGTGAATTATTCGATCGAGTAATTCAAAATTGTTGTTGGTATAGGTTACTTTCATATAATAAGTGATTGACTGATTTTTATCATAAAAAACATATGATAATTAAATTAAAACACTCTATTTTTCAATGAAACTTTATACTGTTTTATTTTTTCAACAATAAATTTGTCATTTTTTGGATGGCTGAAGAAATATTTTCTGTCGCTTGATCCTGTTTTTCTTCAGAAACATCAAATAAATCATGGTCAACTCCAGACTCTGGTTGGATACTTTGAGTCATTTCTTCACAACCAGCCACGTAGGAAGTATAGGCTTTTTCAAAACTTTTATGAATACCCATTACTTTTGCTGGTGGTCGCAACTGACTGATTTTTTTCAATATCACACGATATTTTTTTGTTCCTTCTTCAAACAAATGAACGATTTCAGCTAACTCTTCTGGAGACAAGTCTTCTGTTTTTTTCTGATCAATCGCTTCTCTGATCACTTGATATTTTGGATGCATCTGTTCACCGATCTCTTCCGTCTCTTTGACCATTCGATCGACTGATTGTACATAATAACCAATATTCGGTAACATTCTTTCTCCTACTTTCGATTTTATTTCTCTTTTATTTTACCTTTTTTTAGCACAATTGAATAGGCTTTCTACCCAGAGTAATAAAGTCATATGTTATTTTTCAAAAAAATTTGTTTGTAAACTGTATTTTTCCCCAGAAACAATATCATATTGAATCATCTCATAAGCTTGATAAAGTTCTGCTTGTTTTTTGTTTAATTGTGCTTCTCGATGCCATTGCCCCTCTTGGTAGTATAGTTCTCGCTCAAATGCTGGTAATTCATTTTGAAGTGCCAACAATAATTGATAAAAACCAGTTGTCTGTTGATTAGTCTGATTCATCAAGTCAGCAGCAAAATAAAAAGGACTTGTAACAGGAGCTTCGGTTTTTTCTAATTCTCCTTGACTATCAAACATCAAAAACTGTGTTTCGTGTAAGGTGTGTTTCTCATTACTATTTTGAATGGTGTCAGAATAGATCCCTGGTAAATGATCTCCCCAGAAAACAACTAGTGTTCTTCTTGATAACTTCTTCAGTTCTTCCGTGAACGCTTTTAAGGATTGGCTACTATACGAAATATCTTGAAGATAATTTTCTAAACTACTTATCCCACTATTATCCTCTGTTTTGGCTGTATATTCGAGCTGCTGATATTTTCCATCATAAGGCATATGGGTTTGCATCGTCACAAGATGGATAAATTGGGGTGTATCGTCCTCTTTTAAAAGATCCATCACTTCTTGATAAGCAGAAGCATCAGAAATGTAGGGATTATCTTCAATGGTGTCTGTATACGTCATCGTATTTTCACTAATAAATTCATCAAAACCTAAAACCTCGTAAACATCTTTTCTTTTGTACATCGAGGTGTTATAAGGATGGATCGCAGTCGTATGATAATTTTGATCTTTCAATGTTGAAACGATCGAAGGTAATTGATTCATTTTGGGTACTAGCATTGTGTAGGGTGTTGTTAATTGAGCATTGAATAGTCCCATTGAAAAACCTGTTAATGCTTCAAATTCGATATTGGCTGTTCCACCACCATAATTTTGAGAAAGCATCTGACCACTATAAGTCTGATCAGCAACCGCATAATAATCTGCTAAAGGATCACCGGTAATTTCCACCCCATTCAAACGACTAGGATCTGAAAAACTTTCGCTCATCACATAAACGATATTCGGTTGTTCTTCTGAGGCAGTTTTATTTTTTTCATCTGCCAGCTTTTGATAGTGTGATGTAATTTCCTTGATTTTTTCTTCAGAGTACCCTTTTGGTTTTTCCATTGGATCGATTTTTAAATTGTATAAGAAACCACCAATAAAACCTGTATTATAATAATTCATCTTTTGACTATAAGGAATCCACAAAGCCGTTTTGTTATATGCTTTACGTAATAAATTATTTGGGTTATTGAAATGACTAATATAAATAAGCGCAAAGATCGTAGTAAATAATGTAATCACTCGGATGGCTTGAAATTTCTTGTCTTTCTTAAAACTCCGATAGATAGCCCAGCAACCACCTGCTACCACCAATAGGATCATTCCTGCTAATAAATAAAACGAGATTGTGCCTGTCATATCTTTTAATAAACCAAACTCTTTGATCATCTTTAGGTCGTCGGGATAAATCGGTTCTTGTCGATAGGTCATTTTTAAATAGTTTGCGTAACCTAATATTCCAATGCCAACAAGATAAAAGAATGTTCCAAAGAGAAAAGAACCTAATACTGCCACTAAAAAAAGGAAGATCATTAATAACACTAAACAAGCTAATAAAAATTTTTCCGTATGCCACGAGAAAGCAAATTTTACAGCTAAATCAAAAGAAAGATCGTTTTGACACCATTGTAAATACAAATTACTTAGTCCAACGACAAAAACGATACTTATCGCCACTAATGTATATTTTAACCAATTTTTCTGTTTGACAGACAATTGATTGAGACTATCTTTTATATGTCTTTTCAAATGGATACTCCTTTAATTCATTTATTATTCGATACCGCTTTCCTTATTTTAATGATTTCCAGATAACAAGTAAAGAACTGTCTGCAAACCCTTATCTTTTTTTATTCGTTGTCCGATTTGATTGCTCACAAATTGTCGACCGTTCAATATCGTATTGTAAAAGCATAACAATAGTATGCAAGTAGCGACTTATAAAAAAGGCGTTAAAAAATCCTCCATGCGTTTATAATCTTAATTAATAGTACTTCATTGACGTACTACTACAGAATAGAACTGAAACCCAATGAATAGCTATTTTTAATCTTTTGTCTTAAATCTTGAAAAAGAACATGCGGTTCATATTCTCTTGATAATAGAAATAACCCGCTATATCCAGAAAATGCGAGAAGCTGTTTTCGGATATAGCAGGTTATTTTTCCATCTGAACTTTACTATGACAACCTTATTTTTTACTAAATGACGAGTTCATTAAAAACAAGCAATGCTACTTCATTCATTGGTGTGATCTTCAACAAAGTTTTTAGGCTTATTTCCAAAAATCATCTAACACTGAGATAGGTAAGTGTCGTTTATGCTGCGTTTTGTTCCACCAAGCTTCAATTTTTTGTTTGGCATCTGTTGGAACTTCTTTACCTTCTAAATAATCATCAATCTCAGTGTAAGTAACACCTAAAGCAACCTCATCGGCGATCAACGGCTTGCCATCTTCCAAATCAGCTGTTGGGATTTTGGTATAAAGTTTCTCAGGTGCCCCTAGTTCTTGTAATAATTGTTTTCCTTGACGTTTGTCCAAGCGGAATAATGGTAATAAATCGGCGCCACCGTCGCCATACTTTGTAAAGAAACCAGTAATGTTTTCAGCTGCATGATCCGTTCCCAGGACTGCGCCTGCATGCCCACCTGCAATTGCATACTGTGTAATCATCCGTTGACGAGCTTTGATATTTCCTTTATTGAAGTCACTGACTTCGATCCCTGCAGCGACTAATTCAGCAACTTGCGCATCGACAGCAGGTTTGATATTCACTCGTAGGCGAACGTCAGGCTGGATAAATTCAACTGCAGCTTTCGCATCCTCTTCGTCTACTTGTTCGCCATAAGGTAAGCGTACAGCGATAAATTGATAACGATCGTCTTGTGTTTCTTCACGCATTTCTTCCATTGCTAATTGAGCCAAACGTCCCGCTAACGTAGAATCTTGTCCCCCACTGATTCCTAAAACAAAAGTTTTTAAGAAAGGATATTTCTTTAAATAAGCTTTCATGAAATCAATACTAGTTCGAATCTCACCTTGTGGATCAATGGTTGGTTTGACACCTAATTCTTGGATAATCTCTTCTTGTAAGCTCATTCTTTTTCCTCCTTAATATTCATTGTATAAAGTAGCTACGTTTTTCTTCATCCGTTCCATCGTAGCCATTTTATGATTCCAACAATCTGTTGATAAATCAACTGGGTATTTTTGTGGATTAAGGTCACGTTTGTACTCTTCCCACAGTGAATCAAGGTTATCACGTGTATATGCTTTGATTTCATCTAAAGTTGGTAATTCATAGACCCGTTCGCCCTTCACGAAAATATCTTGTAAGATAGGTCGAGCTGTAAAGTCACGCACCGTTTTATTGATAAAGGTATGCACAGGATGAAACATAAAAATCTCTGCTTCCTCTCTAGGATCTTCATCCCAAAGCGTAACGTAGTCTCCTTCTGATTTGCCATCAAAATTGCGAGTGATTCGCCACACTTGTTTCTTGCCAGGAGTTGTTACTTTTTCTGCATTGCTGGAAAGCTTGATTGTATCGATCATTTTGCCCTCTTTATCTTCAATTGAAACCAATTTGAAGACTGCACCAAGCGCAGGTTGGTCATAGGCTGTAATCAATTTCGTTCCTACACCCCAAACGTCGATTTTAGCTTTTTGCATTTTTAAATTTAAAATCGTTGCTTCATCTAAATCATTTGAAGCATAAATTTTAGCCTCAGTGAAACCAGCAGCATCTAATTGTTCACGAACACGTTTCGAAATATACGCCATGTCGCCACTATCGATACGAACCCCAAGGAAATTGATTTTATTGCCTAATTCTTTTGCTACACGGATCGCACTAGGCACACCAGATTTCAAGGTGTCGTAAGTATCAACTAAGAACACGCAGTCTTTATGAGTTTTCGCATAAGCCATAAACGCTTCATAATCATTTCCATAAGATTGAACAAGTGCATGCGCATGCGTTCCACTTGCAGGAATCCCAAAGATTTTCCCAGCTCTGACATTACTAGTAGCATCTGCTCCACCGATGTAAGCAGCTCGAGTTCCCCAAACAGCAGCATCCAATTCTTGCGCTCTTCTAGTACCAAATTCTAACAATGGATCATCGCCGATCACTGATTTGATTCTTGCTGCCTTCGTAGCGATCAACGTTTGAAAGTTCACCATATTCAGTAGGGCTGTTTCAATCAATTGACAATGTGCTAACGGACCTTCCACTTGGATCAATGGTTCATTGGCAAACACTAATTCACCTTCACGCGCCGAGCGGACAGTAGCTTTAAATTTAAATTCTTTTAAATATGTTAAAAAACCTTCTGGGTAGATGTCCATTTTGCGTAAGTATTCAATGTCTGACTCACTAAACGTCAAATTTTCTAAATATTCCACAAGACGTTCTAATCCTGCAAACACGGCATACCCATGGTTAAATGGCATATCACGGAAATAGCATTCAAAAACAGCGTGGAGATCCGCACGACCTAATTCCCAGTACGTTTGCATCATGTTGATTTGGTATAAATCAGTATGCAACGTCAAACTGTCATCTGGGTAAATTTTATTCATCTTTATATTACTCCTCTTGGCAAGTTTTCATTTCTTATCCATTATAACAAAAAAACGCTAGAGTAGAAGAAATCTTGATTATTTTCTGAAAAAGGACAAATGAAAATAAATTTATAACCTAGCACAATAATGAACCAACCTCAAAAAATTTAGACTAAAAAGTGACCTTTTTGGTGGTCGATCTTTTTATGGTTACAGACAATTTTGAAGTGAAATTAAAAGTTGTCCAATCTTCCATGATTTTTCCGAAAAAACTGACTTTAATCACCGCTTCTCTCATAAAAGACTACAGACATTAGGCTGTTCGCCCTCCGTACAGCGCAGAGAACAAACAGCCTATGTCAATTTGTTTACTTCCCACTTTTAGGTGTCGTGCCTATAGGAATATTTCAAGAAGTGAAAGGTTATAAACTTTCTATTTTTTATAAATGAACAGATAGTGCTAATAAACTTTCCGCCTTCTTGCATAAATTACTTAAATGAACGATGTCGCATTTTCCTACAGCCTTAAGAATCAGCGTTCTAGATTCTTTGATCGTTTCAGTTGTTGTGTTTGGAGATAATGTGGTATATGTATTGTCGGTAAATAAATGATTTACAGCCTCTACAGCATTTTGGACAGCTGAATCTACTGAATTAGTACTTTCTAATAACAAGCTTTCTGCCTTCTTGCATAAATTACTTAAATGAACGATGTCACATTTTCCTACGGTCTTAAGAATCAGCGTTCTAGCTTCTTTGATCGTTTCAGTTGTTGTGTTTGGAGATAATGTGGTATATGTATTGTCGGTAAATAAATTGTTTACAGCCTCTACAGCATTTCGGACAGCTGAATCTACTGAATTGGTACTTTTTAATAACAAGCTTTCCGCCTTCTTGCATAAATTACTTAAATGAACGATGTCACATTTTCCTGCGGTCTTAAGAATCAGCGTTCTAGCTTCTTTGATCGTTTCAGTTGTTGTGTTTGGAGATAATGTGGTGTATGTATTGTCGGTAAATAAATGGTTTACAGCCTCTACAGCGTTTCGGACAGTTGAATCTGAGACAGTTACTTGTTGAGCTGCATTAACTGTCATGGTATTTATTGTCCCAGCGCTAATGCACAAAAACGAGGTTAATAATAATAGTTTACTATGTTTCATCAAATCAATCCTTTTATGTTTTATTTTTTATCATGACATCCTAAAGTTCATATTCTCTAACCATTAATAAATGTCGGTATTGATTTTTCTCCAAGTAATCGGATAATTATGTTTATTCAATAATAGATGTCTGAATGGGTTTAAATTTGATTATCATCTAAATAAATCATCCTTGGATTCAATAGAGATCTAATAATACATAGTTACATAAACTTAATTTTTTTTCCTAAATAAAAATATTACACTTTGCACTTTCTTATATATTTAACGACCTCCCTTTATCTATAGTAATAAGATTTATGTAACGTATCTCCCGACACTTAGCATTATATACTGATAAAGAGGTACCATCATAAATTTTTTTTTATATTTTAATAAGTATTAGGAAAGATTTATAGTTTAATGTTGGAATTGTTGTAATAAACTAGATAAAAAATGAAGGAAAATCGAGGATTTCTATTATGCCAAGAGATTCAGTTGATAAAGTAAGTAAAATTGTTGCCGTCAACCTGATGATCGAAGAATAATTTTTTGTGAAAGAAGTTAGTCTTTAGCAAAAAAAAACAGGCTCGCCGCTTGTATCGTTGGATTCAAGAAGTTAAAAAATATAAAGCAAGTGCGTTTCTTGGAAAAGGGAACGCACTTTTTGATGCTCATGATGACATGAAGAAGTTAGAACAAGAAAAGCATTACTTAAAAGAGGAACGAAGCTTATAAAAAAGTTCCTAGTTTTTTTGAAGTCAAACAAGCGTCCGATTCCAGTTCAAAAAAACAGAAAGAAGTTTTCTTCTTTCTGTTGAATTTATCCTAAGATTTCTCGTTACCAACATCGTGGGACAAAGAGACTCAATTCAGAGACATCACCTCAAACTCAGATGGAAATATTTAAATGTATTAAAACTTACTACAATACTAAAGGGATGCATTTTGCCTTTGGCCATCCATCCCTAGAGACCTGGAAAAAAATTTTTCTCTTATTCTCTGAACCAAGTATCTAGTTTTTCTTAACAGCTCCAATTTTGAGATCGGTACACAACTTACTCATTTGCAGAAGACTGTTTTATTTGTCCTCCACTGAACGACCTACTTTCTGTTCAACAATAACGATATCTTTATTTGGTCGTTTGAATTGGACACCTGCTCGTTCTAAGTCTTGTTTTACACCAATATGGACCTTGACGTCTTCACGTTCTGCTTTCAAAATACGACGGATTGCAAAATCAATTTCTTGCTTGGTGATTTTTTTCTTCGTATTAATCATCAATAATTGGGATTTTTCATACGTATCAATGTATAAAATCTGTGTTCGATCAAGCGAATAAAGTTTATAGTATTTGATGGCTTTGCTACTAAAGAAAAAATCTACTACTTTAGGATAAAACGTCTTAATATTTAAATTACTTGTAACTGGCGTTTCGATTAATTTCATCTTATTCCTCTTTTCTATTATTATTTATAACAAGCGCCCAACAAAGGAATCGCTTTCAACATGACATATTTAAAGCAGAAAAATTCGTTTTTCTACTTTACTTATTATAACATAAAAATAAACACAAAAAAATATTCAAAATTTCTTGACCTTCTAGTTACGTCAAGGAATAAGATCATTCTATAAGGAGGTTAAGCATGGAATATACTATAAAAAAAATGGCAGAAATTTCTGGTGTTAGTCCTCGTACCCTGCGTTTTTACGATCAGATCCACTTACTGAAACCATCACGGGTGACTGAGTCTGGCTATCGGATCTACACTAGCCAAGAAGTTGACCGACTACAACAGATTTTGTTTTATCGCTCCCTTGATTTTAAGTTAGAACAAATTGCAGAAATTTTAGATAATCCAGCTTTCGATCATCGACAAGCGTTGATCCAACATCAAGAAATGTTACAAGAAAAAAGAAAACAGCTCGACACACTATTAATGACTATTCAACATACACTGGAGAGTTACGAAGGAGGAAAACCAATGAAAGATCATGAGAAATTTGAAGGATTTAAAAAACAAAAAATAATGGAAAATGAAACAAACTATGGACAAGAAATACGAGAAAAATATGGAGACGACACCGTTGAGAAAGCAAATAAAAAATGGCAAAATATGTCTGAAGAAAAATTTGAAGAAATGCAGTCTTTAGAAAAACAACTCTTAGCTGATTTGACAGCTTATTTACAATCAGACTCTGATCAAAAACTAGCATTGAAACTATTTGAAGAACACAAAAAATGGCTTACTTTTAGCTGGCCTTCTTATAGTTCCGAAGCTCATCGTGGCTTAGGCTTATTGTATATTTCTGATGAACGATTCACCGCTTACTATGATGAGCGTTGTGGAAACGGAGCTGCCCAAGCATTGAATACGATCATTCAAACATACGCGGTTGAATAAGTTGTCTTTGAGTGGACGTTCATTTTAGGAAATAAGTAGCGAAGATCTCACTTTATGATCCATCCTGTCAGAATGCAGACACCACATTCTTTCATAATCCATTGACGTCAAAAAGAAACCGAAGCAATCACAAAAATAGGAGAAACTATTTTTGGCTATTCGGTTTCTTTTTTAGTTTTTTGCGTTACTTCGATCTACTTTTGATTCCGCATTAAAACCATTTCGACTATCGCACAATAAATCGATAAGGAATTTTGATTTGATCTTTTTTTTCTTCGATAAAAAGTAGAAAGGCCGTTTCTCCACATTCTCTTAAGCCATGATCAATCGTCGAAAAAGACATTAGCTCACTGATCAACAGATTATCACGACCAACAAGACGTTTTTTACTTTCTAAGATGGAGCTTTGCAAAATACCGGCAGCAACTGTATCTGAATTAGTGAAGACACCATCTACCTTTTTTTCTTTAAAATACGTCGCTGCATTCACCCCTTGTTCATAGTCAATACAGTTCCAAAAAACATTTTCCTCTTTGAAATCGGGAAATATTTTTTTACAAAGTTCCAACGTCACTTTTGTATTAAAACTAAGACGACCACTTCTTCCTAAAGTAACGCCAAGCTTTTCCACGCCTTGTTTTTTTAAATACAATAATGCTTCAGTAATAGATTGTTCACGATCGATAAACACGCAACCAGCTTCTGTTTCTTTTATTTCTTCACAAAAAATGATTGGCCCATACTTTTGATAAGAGAGCAATACATCTAAATTGTTGGCACGAGAAGTAACGATCAAACCATCAAATCGTTTACCTGCAAATTCTTCTAAATACATTCTCTCTCTTTCTGCCTGATAATTTGTTGGTAACAAGGTCACCTGATAATCTTCGTTGAAGGCGACTTCAATGATCCCACTAAGCAATTGATCGAAATAAGGATGATCCGTATAAGGCAGAATAACACCAATATTTTTTGTTTTTCCATAACTGAGCTGTCTGGCACTTGCATTAGGAACATACGATAACTCATTAATGACGGATAGAATCTTGGCACGTTTTGTTTCGTCAACATAAGGATGATTATTGATCACCCGTGAAACGGTAGAGACAGAATAACCCGTCAGTTTTGCAATATCTCTAATGTTTGTCATGCTTTACTAAAACCACCTATGCAAAAAGATTTTCTTGTAAATAGTCTACCACAGCATGCCCACATTCAAAAAATTGATAGAACGTTCCATCATATTCAAAGCTAATACGTTGCCCACCCAGATACGTATCTTTTGCCAATCCACTAATTTCATCTAAAGGAATTTTTTTCATTACCGTTTTATTTAACCCTTGAGGACTAGATAATTCAAGCATTGTTTCGTTAAATTCAACAAAAGCATAAAAATAGTCATTCGTAGCGCCATTGGTCGTTTTGATATAAGTATTCATCAGTAATTCCTCCTTTTTGATGAATTGAGTATAGCTTATGAAACGCGTCTCATAGCAAGATCTTTGCTTCACCTTCTAAAAAAACGAGCAATACGATACATACTTTTGTCTTCGAATCTTTAAACTTGTCTTTGAATTTTTAAAAGCAGAACTTTATTTTAATTATCTAGAAAAATAAGTTCAGGTTCCTCATTAAAACTCTGCTACTATGCATTTAAACCAGTAAATGAGAGGAGTTTTTCAATTGTATAAAAAGCAAAAAAAAGCAGGTATACTGAAAAGAATACTGAGACTAATAAAGAATAAAATAAAGGCCATACTACAACGCATAAGACTATTAAAAATATTGAGAAGAAAACATCGAATAAACGAACGAATGTCTAACCTAGTAAACATTAAAGAATACTGCCTAGTAGAGAAACCTATGCCATTAAAAAGTACAAAGGAAAATAATCACTCCTTGTTGTCTAAGAATGAGAATCTGAAAAATATGAAGAATATAAAGAAGAAAAAGAAAAAAAAAGACAAAAATAGTAGCACATCAAGATCCTCTAGCTTCACGTATATAGGTCGTTCTAGATCATAAGCAACTATCCGCATCGAATGATTGATTAACTAAATATCCCTTAATTTTTTGCCCCTTTTACTTAAAACAAAAAAAAAGAAGAAAGAACCCTTTTATATCAGGGTTCTTTCTTAATTACTACATCATGCCGCCCATCATTGATGGATCCATTGCTGGCGCTGCAGGTGCTGCTGGTTCTGGTTTGTCAGCAACTACTGCTTCAGTTGTTAATAATAGAGCTGAAACAGATGCAGCATTTTGTAATGCTGAACGAGTAACTTTGGTTGGATCAACAATCCCTGCTTCAACCATATTTACCCATTCGCCTGTTGCAGCATTGAAACCTGTTCCTAATTCAACATTTTTCAATTTATCAACGATGACTGAACCTTCATATCCCGCATTTTCTGCGATTTGACGAATTGGTTCTTCTAAGGCACGAACAACGATTTTCACACCTGTTGCAACGTCCCCTTGAGCTTCAACTGCTGAAACTTTGCTGATGACATTCACTAATGCTGTACCACCACCAGAAACCATACCTTCTTCAACGGCAGCACGAGTTGCATTCAATGCATCTTCAATTCGTAATTTCAATTCTTTTAATTCTGTTTCAGTTGCTGCACCAACTTTGACCACTGCAACCCCACCAGCAAGTTTTGCTAAGCGTTCTTGTAATTTTTCACGGTCAAAATCTGATGTTGTTTCAGCAATTTGGTTTTTGATCAATTGAACACGTGCTTCAATGGCTGTTTTATCGCCAGAGCCTTCAACGATTGTTGTGTTATCTTTGTCTACCACAACTTTTGAAGCATTTCCTAGGTTTTCGATTGTTGCATCTTTCAATTCTAATCCTAAGTCGTCCGTAATCACTGTTCCGCCTGTTAGGATAGCGATATCTTCAAGCATTGCTTTACGACGATCACCGAAACCAGGTGCTTTCACTGCAACAACGTTAAATGTCCCACGGATTTTGTTCAAGACTAATGTTGGTAAAGCTTCTCCATCCACATCGTCAGCGATGATCAATAGCGGACGAGATTGTTGTAAGATTTGTTCTAATAAAGGCAAGATGTCTTGGATATTAGAAATCTTCTTATCTGTGATCAAAATGTATGGATTTTCTAAAACAGCTTCCATTTTGTCATTGTCAGTCACCATGTATTGTGACAAGTAACCACGATCAAATTGCATACCTTCAACAACATCTAATTCGGTTTCGATTCCTTTTGATTCTTCAATAGTAATAACACCATCATTACCGACTTTTTCCATTGCATCAGCAATCAAATGTCCCACTTTTTCTGAACCAGAAGAAACAGCTGCAACTTGAGCAATCGCTTCTTTAGAATCTACGACTGTTGAAATGTTGTGTAATTCTTCAACGGCTGCTTTGGTTGCCAATTCGATCCCACGACGAATACCTAAAGGATTTGCCCCAGCTGTTACGTTTTTTAATCCTTCACGAACAATTGCTTGGGTTAAAACAGTAGCGGTTGTTGTTCCGTCACCTGCGATATCATTGGTTTTTGAAGCCACTTCAGAAACTAATTTTGCACCCATGTTTTCAAAGTGATCTTCCAATTCGATTTCTTTTGCAATTGTTACGCCATCATTAGTAATCAATGGTGAACCGTATGATTTTTCTAATACAACATTACGACCTTTTGGACCTAATGTTACTTTTACTGTATCAGCTAATTTATCAACTCCACGTAGCATTGCTGCGCGTGCATCTTCTGCAAATTTCAATTCTTTTGCCATGTCTATTCACCTCATCAAATTTTTTTCGTACTTTTTTATTTATTCAACGATCGCCATGATATCTTTTCCTGCAACGATCAAATATTCTTTTCCTTCAAATTTTACTTCTGTACCGGCATATTTTTCAAACATCACTTGGTCGCCCGCTTTTACAGCAGCAGGAACTTTTTCTCCGTTTTCCAATAAACGGCCTTCACCGACTGCAACAACTGTTCCTGTTTGTGGTTTTTCTTTAGCGGATGAAGCTAAAACAATACCTCCAACAGTTGTTTCTTCTTCTTTTGCGACTTCGATAATGACGCGATCACCTAATGGTTTTAACACGATAAATCCCTCCGATAACTCTTTTTTTGGATTCGTTAGCACTCTTACACATCGAGTGCTAACCTACATTTTTAATAATACTCATACTTTGATTTTTTTGCAAGCTTTTTAAATGAAAGTACACTAATTTTATCCGTAACCGTTAGAAGTCCCTTAGTAATAGCCTCTAAATTGATCTATGTTATAATTAATTTCTATTCTTGCAGTCTACTTCTGCCTATCTTTAAGGAGGTATTTTATGTCATTAAAAAAATATAGTTTCGCTAGTATCTTTTGCTATGGACTCATTTTTCTTTCCCCATTGATCCTTTCCTCTATCGGAATCGTCCATACTGTTACTGACGTGATTACAGCAACGACGATTGCCTATATCCTAGGAGCAATTGTTTTAGCTTTCTTTTATTTCAAGCAAAATGAACCACTACCACTAGAAGCAGCCATTCCTAGTGCTTCGACGCCAAAAATCATCTTATATGGGTTTGTTGGGATTTTCATTGCTTTGATCTTACAGGCGCTTGCAGTAACGTTGGAAACTCTTTTATTTGGTAACAGCGCTCCTTCTGAGAATACGCAAAATATTATTCAAATGATTCTTGAAGCTCCAGCCTTTTTAATAGCTACCACAGTTGCTGGTCCAGTCATGGAAGAATTCGTCTTTCGCCGCAGCATCTTAGGTATCGTTGGCAAATATACAAACTTTTGGATTGGGGCAATTGTTAGTTCCTTATTGTTTGCTTTTGCCCATAACGATGGCCACTTACTGATCTACTTTTTCTTAGGTTTTTTCTTTAGTCTACAATACAAAGCAACGGGAAGAATCTGGACCTCGATGATCACACATGTGGGAATGAATACATTGGTGGTAGTGGTGCAGATCGCCGTTCAAAAGGGCTGGATTGCTGCTTCATAAGCTACTAAACAACCCCTTATCAAAAAGACTCTTCTTATACCATCCACTGACCAGCAACTCTTAGTCGCTGGTCTTTTTTTGTGTCCTTTCCGATCCCGGCTCATTCTCTTAACAAATTTTCCCTTCATAGTCATGAAAAAGATAGATTTATTTAGAGCTATTCATTATGTTTTATCCGCTAGCTACTAGCAGTTTCCATTTATCGTGACACTCGCCATTTCCTCTGTTAACCTTCTCAAAACACTTTGATGGTCTTCTCTAATAGCACACTTATTTTAAATACGACAGAAAATAGCAGTCATTGCCATTTAGATTATTTTCAGATCTTATTAAAATCATGTTCATCTAGATCTAACTATAAACATTGAGTTAGATTGGTTCATGGAAATAATTTAAACACATCGTCTTATGAGCGCCCACAAGAGTTATCAACTTTGCACTAAACCAACTCGTTCCCCTTCTCTTCCAACTAAAGTGTCTTTGCTTTCGTTTTACAAAAATACGCAGTATGAGAGAAAAACAGCCTAACAAAAATGCGATTAAAAAACACTTTATTTATAAAAAGATAAATACAAAAGTGATTTTAAAACAATTAATATTGTTTTGTTTTTGTTATTAAATGAGGAACTTGCTAATTCATTACATACTTTAATTAATTTTATCAATCATTACTACTTACGAATGCACCATCTCTTAGAAAAATCATTTAAAAAAAGACATATCCTTTATATCAGACTGACTGCCGTCATTCACGATTTTATAAAGAATAAAACAAAAATAAAATTTTTTATTAAAAAACTGCTGTTTTTATTATATATCTATCAGACTATCATTTATTTAACTTTTACAAAAAAGTTATTTTATATGTCACAAAATAACATTTTTAGGAACGTATCTTTCAAAAAAATAAAGGTAGTGTGTTGCGAAATGAATATCTGGCAAATGATTGATGACTTATTGAAGAAATATTATCTGACAAATGATAAAGATATCTTAGATTTAATCATTTTAGATTTAGACCCTTATATAAAATCTTGTGCGCATCGTTTTGTATTTAAAGCACAATCTAACGGAGTATTTATTCCTTTTGAAGACTTCTACAGTAACCTTTGTTTAGCAATTTGGGAAGGCATTGAAGATTTCAAGAGTATCACAGGCTCCACGTTTAAAAATGTTACGTTGCGAAGGATTTATATTGCTGAAAAGAAGACTTGGAAACAATATAAAAAAACCGGAAGTAAGGTCTTCAATAAAGATGGGATTACTTATGACGTGACAAGATGGGAAAACATCGAATCGCTACATCATTCTAAAAATTGCACAGTTAAAAGTGCAGAACGTTCGATCGAGGAAAAACTTCTAATAGAAAATTTTAAAAAACAGGACTTTTTTAGAGGTACCTTCATCGAACTGCTTTATAACGGTTATTCTTGTAAAGAAATTTGTCTCCTTTTAGGAATCAGTAAGACTTACGATGCAAAAACCAGAAAAAAATGTCAACGAATCAAAGAATCATTCTGGAAATATATTGCCTAATCACTATGTTTTTCTTTCCCTATTCATCTACTTTGAAAAATAGCAAAGCATTTCAATGGTATGTCTATCGTCAATGAGGATCACATCTGATTATGTTTCCAACTTTGAGTGGTATCGTTATCCCGGATGGAGAGTACAAAAAGGTGAAACATTTGGAACGATTCAATAATTTTTCTAAAATAAACTTTTAGCTGGTTTCAACTTTTTGATTATGTAAAAGTAAGTGATACACCTATTAGGCGTAATAAAAATTTTCAATCTTTTCACTAATACAATAATAATGGGAAGCTAGTTTCACTTTGTATCTGTCTGTTTTGAGCAATGTTCCTCTTGCCTAGTCTTCTCTTTTATATTTTTCATTTACGGTCTAACTATACTTGATCTTTGAATAGCTGTTTCAGCATTTGTCAAAAAATGCCGAAGGGACTGGGACAAAACTTGTCTCAACCTCCTTCGGCTAATTTTTTCGGAAATGATCCTGTTAATCACAACTATTTTTCCTTATTTATTATTGACCATTCAGCACTTGTTTTAAACTAATTTGGATCAACTGAGTATCTGCTGGATTGTCCAATTCCAATTGGCTAGCTTTGGCGTTTGCGGCAGCAGACGGTGTTTGAACAGATTGTTTCACCTTAGGATCTGTTAACGAGTTGATATATTCAGATTGTTCTTGCCACGCCTGCTTGATTAAACGATAGTATTCATCTGTTTTCTCGCTTTCATTAGCAATCGTTTCAGTAGTAGTTGAAGAATCCTTTATTTCTTGCACATTTGAATCCTCTTCAGGATTATTTCCCGTCGATTCTACATTACTAATAGGTTGATTTTCTTTTTCCTTGGTAGTACTATTTTGTGCATTTTCTGTAGAAGTCTTGGTGATCTGCGTGGAAGTCTGATCCGTGCTGGAAGAGGTACGATCAACTCCTGAGTATGAACATCCCGCCAACAATAACAACCCTAAAATAATAAAATAACTATTTTTCATAAACACACCTCTATTAAACAAACATTTATATTTAATTAAATATAATAAAAAATCACTATCAATAACCAATGAACAATATATCTTATCTAAAATTTAAACTATTATAGCCTTATTGAAAGTACACCTCGTTGTTAATAAAACGTAACTGAATGAGACAAAAATCCTCTCTGCTTTAAATGAACAAAAAAAACACTCAAAACAAGTTGTTTGAGCGTTTTTTGGGTTATATAGTTGACTACGGCTAAATCGAAAATAACTCCGTTGCTTCTGAGGGATCGGTATCATAAATATCAAATTCATAACCGACACCTAGATCTTTTTCTTTTAGGACATTCTCCATCGTCAAGTGAGCTAGTTCTTTTAGATTGTTTTCTTTACTCAAGTGACCAAGGTAGATACGTTTGGTACGATCACCAATAACATCGGTCATGACTAAGGCGCCATCTTCATTGGATAAGTGCCCCCGATCACCTAAGATCCGTTGCTTTAAATTCCAAGGATAAGGGCCCATCCGCAACATCTCTAAATCATGGTTACTTTCCATCAAATAGCCATCTGCATTTTTGATGATTCCCCGCATATGATCACTGCAATAACCTGTATCAGTTAACATCACAAATGAACGGTTTTCTTTATGGAAACGATAAAATTGCGGAGCTGCAGCATCGTGAGAAACGCCAAAGCTTTCAATATCTAGATCCCCAAATGTTTGCACCTTCCCCATTTCAAACAAATGCTTTTGTTCAATAGGAACATTCCCAATTAATGGAGACATTGCTTCCCATGTTTTTTCATTGGCAAACACATCTAAATGATATTTCCTTGCAAGTACCCCTACCCCATGAATATGATCTCGATGTTCGTGAGTGACTAAAATCCCGTCTAATTGGTCAGGTGTCCGATCAATTTGAGCCAACAAAGAAGTAATTTTTTTCCCGCTGAGACCAGCATCTACCAAGAGCCTTTTTTTATCACTTTCGATATAAAGTGAATTTCCAGAGCTTCCACTGGCTAGGATACTGATTTTAAAAGCTGGTTTTTCTTCAGCCATTTGACTACTTCCCTTCTTACTTTGTAAACTTTTTTCATTATACTACTTTTTTAATGATCTTCCACCTTTGGAATCGTATTATTTGTTACAATCGTATTACTAAATGCATTGACCGACTCTACTTGGATCGATTTATCAGGCGTTTCTATCGCCACATACCAGACTGGAACATACACATTCTTTTCTCGCACTTTCAAAATACAAGAGTAAGCAAGCTGCCTCCAAAGGATTTTTGAACCTCGAGAAATCTTATTATTTACATACAATGTTTTGATTGCATCTTCTTCTGTGTGTAATTCTGTTTTTTCCCGCAATTGTTCAATATCGGATAAATGTGTCTGCGTGTACTTCGTGACAGCATAACTTTTATCTTGTTTATTCAGTGAAAACACAATTTTAGCTGTGTCATCATAAAAAGGTAGACCATCATATTTCTGACTCGCTTGTACTTCCGGCGTTGCACTGTCTAGATCAGAAAAATTCTTCATATAAACATAATCGCTACCAAAGAGTACATTGTTTTTTTTGTTTAAAAAGCTATTCACTGAACTTCCCATTTTATCAGGATCAAAAATACTATTTTCTGATTCTGTCTCAGATAAAGTTTTTGTTAAAACATTGTCATTGAAAACAATCCCACTACTCAACAGTCCTTTTTTACTTGTCCCATGACGTTGACTGTCCAGTTCCTTACTAAGATCCGTTTCCTCCGCACTTAAATAATACCCTTGTCTACTTTCTGAAGAGATTTTACCAGTATAAGAAATGTCATCACTAGAAAGTCGTTGTTGAATGGATTCGGTTTGTCCTGATCGGATCACATTATTTTCTTGGCTGATCGTTTCTTGATAACTTCTAAATAAAAAAACATTTAACCCTAAAAAAGCAACGAAAAAAATCCATTCAATTTTTTTGAAATCCATTTAATTCGCCTCCGTTTCAGGTAATCGTCCAAGCAAATCATTGACAGCGTACCATTGACCTTGGTATTTTACATACCACTCAGGTAATAAATCGACGACTCGATTCGTTTCCTTGATATTTTGCCACGTGTAGCCAACAATCAACGACTCGATTTTTTCTTTGTCTGCCCCTTTATCCAAAAGACTCTGGATGACTTTTTCTGTTTGTGGCAATTCAACTTCTTCATCAGATGGAATCGGTACTTGGATCGTATTCAAGCTGGTTTGGATCTTCACTTGTGAATCTACTTGATCCGCTCCAATTTCAATCTCAACTTTCCCTTTACTGTCTGAACCAAATACAGGAAATCCTTCTACAAATATTCGATAATCGATCTGATTGTTCTCTCGATCAAAATAACGCATATTTCCTAATGAATTGCCTAATTTACTAATATAAGGAAAACTTTGTGAGAAAATATTCGCTGTGACGTTGTCTTGTCCGATTTCTCCCCGAAAATCAACGATTTGTGTTTCTGAATGAATCCTCATCGTCTCATTTCCATCATAAAAAAGCAGTTCATTGCTCTCATTATTTGTTTTGACCTCATCTGGTTTTTGGAAAAAGGCATTTCTAAACAAAGTATATGGTTGTTGTGACAGGATATAACTATATTTTTTTAATTTGATTTTATCTTTCGTTTCATATTGTGTCTCAACAATCGAAGGCGTTTTTTCCATCTCTGTCCACGTACTATCGGTTGCCTTTAATTCTTTTTCCAACTCTTTCCAATCAACTGAAAGATTCGATTCGTAAATGGAATCCGTCTCAAAATCAAGGAATCGCACTTTGTTCTCATTTTTATCAAACTGGATACGCATAAAGTAAATAGAATCTGTCCGATTAGGAAGCGCTGAAAAATCCAAACTTAGATGAAAGGCTTCTTTATACTCACTAAGTAGCAGCGGCGCATTATAAGTAAGCTCAATGCCTTCTTGAATAGTTTTTAGCTTGTCAAATTTCTCTTTATCGCCATTGACGATTTCTGTTACTCTGCCAAATCGAGCGCCCTCGATGACTGTTTGGAGGCGAGAAACAAGATTTTCCCTATTTGTTTCCTTTATTTGTCCTGAATGCAACCAAGTCACATGTAATGGAAGAAAAACTTCAGATGCTTTTCGGTAGTTTTGTGAATCGATCATCTGTGAATTGGATTCGTCAAAATTAACCGAGGTTTTACCTGCTGGACTTAGCCAAATGGCATATGAGAGGTAGATACTTAAAGCAATCATTAGGAGTAATCCTATTCGAATAACTTTTTCAGAAATTTTCATTCCCACCATTCCTCCTCATATGGTTCATATGGCAACGAGATATAGAAGGTTGATCCTTTTCCTTCTTTACTCTCTGCCCAGATTGCGCCACGGTGGGCTTTGACTACTTCTCTAGAGATAGCCAATCCTAACCCCGTTCCACCTTGGGCTCTCGCACGCGCTTTATCCACGCGGTAAAATCGTTCAAATACCCGATTCAAATCTTTTTTAGGAATCCCAAGTCCTTGGTCAGTAATACTTAAAATCACATTATTGTGTGTTTCCAACAAACGACATGTGATCATTCCACCGTCTGGAGAATATTTGATCGCATTATTCATAATATTATCAATCACTTGGATTACTTTATCGGTATCAATCTCTACCCAAAGATCTCTTTGAGTAAATTCCCGTTTAATCGTATAGTTCTTTTCTTGGTTACCCACCATCATATCAAAGCGGTCAAGAACAAAATTGACTAATTCATTAAAATTGACGTACTCTAACTGTAATTGTGTATTTCCTGTATCCATTCGCGAAAGATTCAACAGGTCATTGATCATGCGGATCATTCGGTCTGTTTCATCTAACGTTACTTTTAGGAAATTAGGAGCAACTTCTTCATCTTTCCAAGCTCCCTCACTTAAAGCTTCAATATAACTACGCATACTTGTCAACGGTGTGCGAAGTTCATGAGACACGTTCGAGACAAATTCACGACGTTCTCTTTCTGTTTTTTCTTGTTCTGTTACATCATGCAATACGGCTACCAATCCACTAATAAAACCTGATTCTCTGCGGATCATGGAGAAATCTACTCGTAAAATCATTTGGTCGCTTTCCATTAATCCAGTTGAACGATCAAGTACCATTTCATTTGGGTCTTCTAGCAGTTTACGTAATGTATATTCTTCTTCAATATCTAACAAAGTCAAAATCGACTGACCGATTGCATCTTCATTTTTGACATCCAATAAAGAAACAGCCATATCGTTGATCGTAATGACTTTACCTCTTCGATCGGTCGCAATGACACCATCTGTCATATGTGACAGGACGCTATCTAACCGATTCCTTTCCGCTTCCATCGTGTCTTGAGCTTCTTCGATTCTTTCAGCCAGCTGGTTGAATGTATCCGCCAGTTGCCCTAATTCATCTTGTCCATGGACTTTAACTTTACGACTATAATCTCCCCGAGCAATCCTAATCGCCTGCTCTCGCATCTCGCCAATTGGCTGAGTGATCGACCGTGCGACTAAGACTGATACGACCATGGAGATCAGGGCTGCGATCAACGAAGCTGTGAAGAATATAATCGCAGTATTATTGATTTCAGAATATTTTTGCTCAATATTACTTTTGACGTAAAGAGCCCCGATAACGGCATCGCCGGTCGGGGACAGGATCGGTTGAATATTGATATTCACTCGCTTATCGTCACTATCTAATGCGACATACCTTTTTGTTGTGAAATCATTGATATCTACATAATCGTTTTTCTTACCGATTGAGCTTTGATCACTAACATCCGTTGTCCCACGTATAATCCCTTTTTCATCAATAACTCGAATCTCTAAAATGTCACTCGAGGCATTGTTTTCAATGAATCGTTTGATATTGGCATTGACTTCTTCAATGTCTGCGTTGTCTTTACGATTTAATTCGGGACTGATCGTGGTCGCTAAAGATTCAACTGTTTGATTCATATCTTTGATAAATGTATTGATTGTTGAACGCTCTAACCCTCGGATAAAGTAGGCACCAATAATCTCAATCGAAATCAGTAAGATCAAAATAAACGTGATCGCAATTTTGAAATTGACTGATCGAAAAAAGCGCACTTTTCCTTTCATCAATTACTCCTGTTCCTGGTTACGTAAATAGTAACCAACACCTCGCCGTGTCACTAAATAATTAGGATGACTTGGATTATCTTCAATTTTTTCGCGTAGACGTCTCACGGTTACATCTACAGTTCGCACATCACCAAAGTAATCATAGCCCCACACGGTTTGCAGCAAATGCTCTCGTGTCATCACTTGTCCGATGTGTTTTGCTAAGTAAAAAAGCAATTCAAATTCACGATGCGTTAATTCAATTGTTTCGCCTCGTTTCGTTACCATATAAGCATCCGGATGAATCGTCAGGTCACCAATCACGAGTTCAGAAGGGGCAATTTCTTCTACTTCTTTGGTAGCAGTTGCGCCACGACGAAGATTGGCTTTCACTCGAGCCACTAGTTCACGATTAGAAAAAGGCTTTGTCACGTAATCATCAGCACCTAATTCCAGCCCTAGTACCTTATCGATTTCAGAATCTTTTGCAGTCACCATAATGATCGGCATGTCGTAGGTTTTCCGTACTTCACGCGCGACTTCTAAGCCATCCATTTTTGGTAACATCAAATCTAGCAAGATCAAATCAGGTTCCACCTCAGTGACTTTTTCTAAGGCTTCTTCCCCGTCATATGCAGTATAAACATCATAGCCTTCCTTGGCTAAATTGAATTTGACGATATCCGAAATCGGCTTTTCGTCATCGACAACTAAAATCTTTTTCATTAAAGAGCCACCTCTTTTTTATTATTGTCATACTCTCCCATTATAACGTATTTTCCAAGATGTTTCATCTTTGTAAAAAAAGCCTTACAGAAAACATACACTTCTCACTTGAATCCTCATTTTGTTTATCCTTTATTTGTTTTTGGTGACAAAAAATAAACGAATCAAAAAATAGCATTTTTTTCGATTCGTTTTACTGATTGATAGGGCTATTTTATTTTTTATAGAAAACGACGGTATTCATCAGTTATCTACAACTTGTACCGCAATTAATTCTTTGACATCTTCAGGATTGCCAGTCGGGATCGAAACAATCGTTGCTTGATCAAGGATTTCTTGTTCCTGCTTTTTCACTGCTGCTTGATCTCTTGGATCACCTTGAAAATGACTCGGAACAGGATAACAAGTGATCGTACCGTTATGATTGCTTGAATAAACAACTAAACTTTGATAACCATATTCTCCTGAAAGAGTGACCGTTTCAGTTGGAAAAGTCAAACTCGTGCTATCATAAGGATTGACTGCTGCTCCAGCAGCTGAATGTGACACATGAAGTTTAAAATTCCCACTGGCTAAATCGGTTTTGTAATGTGTACCCATAACTGCTAACCAGACACGGGCATATTCAATTTGGTCGTTTGTATAGCCACTTAGCGGATCGGGAGTGACCATTGTTTCGGTGGTGCTGCTGATTGTCGTTGATGCGCTCGTTGTTTCATTTTGCGTAGTATTCGTATTTTTTGTGACAGACTGGGAGTTAGTCGTAGTAGATTGGGTTTGTGATGATGCTTGTTTGGCTGAACTTGAAGAGTTAGTCATTGTTTGAGTTTCACTGGATGAAGCAGCCTTTGATTCTTCTGCTTTATTTCCTTTTGTGCCACAACCAACAAGAAGAAAAGCTGAAATAACCATTACAAATCCTACTTTTTTCATTTATACCACCTCTTTTTATTAATAGTTCGTATTATAACATTTTACGCTGCCAAATACATCGCTACTTAAGCTATATAATATTTATCTTTTTTTGTTTAAGTTGTAAAATGTTGATTTTTATCTTTCCTATCGCTCAGAGTCATTCTTAGCTAAACGATCAAAAACGATCAAAAAGAGACTAAGGCAAAACTTGCCTCAGTCTCTTCTAGTATCTCTAAAAACGAATAAACGGTGAGACAAAAGCAGCATCTTCGGAAATAAGCCGAAATTTACCAAAAATTTGAGAAGCAATTTTCGGAAATTCCTTCTTATTTCTTGATGCTAAACACTTTTGTCTCAACCTCTTCTAGTATCTAGAAAAACAAATAAATGGTGAAACCAACATCTTCGAAAAATAAGCCGAAATTAACCACTAATTTGGGAAGCGCCAAGTAGGTAACAATTAACAGCAAACACTAGTATTTATACTTCTTTTCAATTTTCGAAAATCCCTTCTTATTTCTCGATGCTAAACACTTTTATTTCAACCTCTTCTTTGCTATTTTAAGCTGTTTGACTTTGTTGAATAGCTATTTTTCTGATTACTTTTCTAATACTTGAACCCCGACGCCTAACAAACCAGGACCTGTATGAACAACAAGTGCAGGGGATATTTGACCAAAATAGATTTGTTGCGCTTGTGGAAATTCTTCCTTCAATCTCGCCATCATCTCAGTTGCTTCTTCTTTAGCGTCTCCATGCGCAACGGCTAAGTTAAAGACTTTAGCTGTTCCAACTCGTTCTTTCACATAGGAAACAGTTCGATCTAGACTTTTTTTACGTCCTCTTGCTTTGCCCACTGTATAGTAAATGCCTTCATCATTACAAGAAATGATTGGATTTAATTTTAAAGCCGTTCCTAATATAGAAGCAACTAAACCAATTCTTCCCCCTTTTTGTAAATATTCAAGGGTTGCCACATTAAAGAATACTTTGGTCTGTTTGACTAATTCATGGAGCCTTTCAATCAATAATGACCATTCCATTCCTTCTTCTAACCATTTAGCTGCTTGGATTGCTGAAAAGCCTGCTCCGATCCCAATGTTCTTAGTATCTAGTACATACGCTTCCAATTCTTCTTGTTGTTGGGCAATCAACCGAACGATGTTATACGTACCACTTAATCCACTTGAGATTGTTACTGCTAAGATTTTTTCATAGCCGTCCTGTTTGATCTGTTCAAAAATTTTGGTAATTGTTTCGCCATCAGGTAAAGATGTTCCTGGAATCTCTTGAGGTAATCTTTGATAGATTTCCTCCGGAGTAATATCAACTTTATCAGTATATACTCGATCTTTATAAATAATCTTTAATGGAATCACATACATTTGATATTTTTCAATTAGCTCTTGTGGAACGTCTGTCCCAGAGTCTACTAAAATCGCCACTTTATTTTTCATTTTTTTTCTCCTCAATTAAATACTCAGTTTCTAGACTAATCGTTTTTTCTGCCAACAATTTCATCGCAAATGACAAGGTCGCCGATCGAACTGCGATATATTCTACGGGTATCTCTTGCTCCAATATCTGTGGATAGACTTCTCCTTGAGCCAATTGGCTAACCATTTTGATGGCTTTTTCTTGTTCGTGACAAAATAGATTGTAGGCTTCACGGATACCAACCGTTTTCCCTTGAAAGAGGATTCCTTCTTTAATTTCGGGAATTGTCAGGACTTGCTTCAATGATGTAATTGCAATTAAAAATGCAACATGCTCTTTGTTGTATCGTTTTTTGATGGGCGCTGGAACTAGCCCTAATTTCACATAATTATTTACCATTGAAGAGGTCAACAATGGATGTTTCTCACCTCGGATAACAGGAGAAAGATAGCGATCAACTAACGTTCTGACCTGATCCATATAAAGTTCTAAATCAGGAAGTTCATCCCACTGAGGTAAATGATAATTTTCCAGTTCTTTTCCCCATTCAATTAATTGTTGTCGCATTTTTTCCATTACTTGTTCTCCTTTGTTGTTTTCACAAACATCTTATTAGAGTTATTAAAAACATCCAATCTAGTTTTTTTAACTAGGTAATTCAATTATATTAAATTTCTCGAGAAAATAAAACAATTTTACTTGCGAATACCTAAAATAAAACAATCTTTCACTCCTTAAACAGATACCTTGGTTCTTTGTTTGCTATTTTTTCTTACTTTTCTGATTCCTTAAGACCTACGGATAGTAACTGGCTTACTTCTAAGCTTATTTGAAACCTTCAGTCCATTCGGCATGGTACACTGAATAAGAGTGAATGGAGGGAAATAAAGATGATTCCAACAGATAAATTTTTTCAAGGAGAAAACAAAACCCACCCTTTTTTTGAAGGATGGTATTTTAAACATCAAATCGGAAATAACGTTTATGCTTTCATTCCTGGCTATTCGATTGCGGAAAATGGCGAAAAGTCTCCCTTTATACAAGTAATCAGTCATGAACATTCCAAGATTTTTTATTTTGATAGTGCGCAACTCTTTATCGAAAAAGAACATTTATTCATAAAAATTGGTGAAAATATCTTTAGTGAAAAGGGTATTTCTCTTTCGTTAACCAATGACAATCTGTCGATTCATGGAACGATTGATTATGGCGATTTTACACCTATCCATCGGACCTACTATGCTCCTAGTATCATGGGCCCTTTTTCTTATTTCGCTTTTATGGAATGTTACCATGGGATATTAAGCATGAAACATTCACTACAGGGAGAATTAGTCTGGAATGATCAACCCATTGATTTTGATCAGGGGATTGGTTATGTAGAAAAAGATTGGGGTTCTTCTTTTCCTGCAACTTATGTATGGGCCCAGTGTAATCAATTTGAGACGTCCGATGCACGTTTTTTCTTTTCTGCAGCAGAAATTCCATTTCTTGGTGGACGTTTTTTGGGAATCATCGCAGTGTTGCAGATCCAGAGCGAAGAATATCGCTTTGCTACTTACTACGGAGCTAAAATTTTATCGATCGTCCAAGAAAAAGACTATTTAGTTATCACGATCAAACAACAACAGCTTAAATTAACACTGGCAGTCCTGCAAAAAGACGGACATCCATTAATGGCTCCTCACAAAGGATTGATGAATCGAGTGATTCGTGAAAAAGCCAGTACAGAAATCTATGTAACGTTACAAAAAAATAATGAAACGCTTTTGGAACAAAAAGGGATCGCAGCAGGATTTGAGGAAGTGGATCATTTGCATGGTTTTACCTACTAAAATAGGAGACCCGCCATTAAAAATGGCGGGAAGGAGTAAAAATGAAAAAGTGTTAGGGTTAGTTCTTTTGCAAGAACTTTTGTTGGTTGGTATGGTTATATCATACTGAGCATTTGTGAATAAACTATGAATGAATTTCTATAAAGACGTAAAGTTTTTTATGATTTTTTTTAAGCTAGTCTTGCATTTTAAAATCCACAGTGCTACTATTATTAAGTAATATTCAGTAAATATTTCATAAATTTATTGGGCCGTTAGCTCAGTTGGTAGAGCAGCTGACTCTTAATCAGCGGGTCGCGGGTTCGAGCCCCTCACGGCCCATTGGGTGCCAAACCCACGTCATCAGTACATTCTTGGCTACTTCGGTAGTTTCGAAAAGAGTGTACGTGATGACATTTTTTGTTTTTCGGATATATTCTTTTGATTGATCACTTAGTATTGTCCGGGGGAAAACTGCGAATGAATGAACTCCGCCAAACCTTCAATTCATTAAACCACATTGCTTCCTCTAACAGATCTCTTTATCGCAACCAAATGATAGCGTTTACTTTATTAATAAAGCATTTATCGTTACAATCTAATTAAAGTTTCAATGAAACAAAGTAAGTCTAGCCCTTTTGACGTATTACCAGAGAAATTCGTACACCTTGGGATCCTATTTAGTTGATGAGACAGCCTTTTGCCAACCATTAACTAACTATCGGATCGTTTTATCAACTAGTGATTGGAGGAAAAAATTATGTGTGGACGTTATTTTTTTGATTTAGCAACCGATGAGCTGAAAAAATATTATGAACAAGTAAAGCCACAGGCAGAAAGTCGGCAAATCCCCATCGGAAAAAATGAAATTTTTCCATCGAACCATGTAGTAACGTTAGGTCTTAATCAAGAATCCGCTGTTGTGCCAGGTATCACTCGTTGGGGCTTTACCGGTTTTAAAAAAGGACAGCTAATGATCAATGCTCGAGCAGAAACAGTCGAAGAAAAAAAGACATTCTCTCACCCTTTCAAAGAGACTCGTTGTGTTTTCCCAATGTCGAGTTTTTATGAATGGGATTCTGATAAACACAAAGTAATGTTCACTGACAGTCAAACGTCCGTCCTTTATGTCGGTGGTTTTTATCGAATCCATAAAAATGAAACTGGATTTGAAACCGAATCAATCATTTTGACCACTCAACCAAGTCAATCAGTGCTTCCCGTTCATGATCGCATGCCCTTAATCCTAGCAAAAGAACAGATTAAAGACTGGCTTAATGATTTAGATTTTGCAAGGAGTCAGCTGACAGCGAAGATGCCTGAGTTAATTCGACGCAATGTAGACGAAAACCATATATAGCCAAAAACAAACATGTACTGAAAAATACAATGAGTAAAATGCTTCTCAGATACTTCGGTTTATTTTCAAGTGTTGAAGCATCATAACACTATTCAAATATTTACAAAAAATTGAACGAGCACCTCAATACTAGCTGTCTTGCACAAAAATTTCTAATACATTGGTACAAAAAATGAAGCGTTCCAAAAATAGTAAAGACTATTTTCAGAACGCTTCATTATGATTTACTAGAGTTTGATCGAACTTTTCGTGATCAGTTACCTAAACATTATTCTTTCCAGCTATCGACTGTTTTTTGATTTTCTTTGATCCAGTCTTGCGCTGCTTGTTGTGGATCTTTTCCGTTATTGATTTCTAACATGACTTTTTCCATATCTTTTTCTGACCAGTGGAAATTATCTAAGACCTTATATGCTTCTGGTTGGTCTTCTTTTAATCCTTTGCGGACGATCGTATGGATTTCCTCAGCACTTCCCATGGCTTTTTTAGGATCTTCAAGATACTTCAAGTCATATTTAGCAAACATCCAATGTGGGGTCCAACCAGTAATAACGATTGGTTCTTTCTTTTTGATGGCTTGACCTAATGCCACTGTCATCGCACCTGAAGAAGAAGTTTCTACGGTCCAATCTTTTAAGTTGTCATATTGCTTGATTGTATTTTCAGCAGCATTGACGACTCCGGCACCAGGTTCAATACCGGTGATTTTCTTACCTGCTTGATTGGTTAATTCTTCAATCGAATTGACATCCATATAGCTTGGAACAGCTAAACCAACTTTAGCACCCGTTAAATTAGCACCTAGATCATTTATTTGGTCTTTGTACTGTGCATATTGAGAACCATGGGTTTTTGGTAACCACGCAGATACCATCCCATCTGATTCTCCCTTAGAAACAGATTCCCACATGATGGAATTATCTAATGGTGTGATCGACACATCATAGCCCATTCCTTTAAGTACTTCAGCAACTACATTCGTTGAAGCTACTTCAGTATCCCATTCTACATATGAAAGATTGATTTTTTTCGTTTCTTTGTTATTAGCTAAACTACCTAAGCCAATGGCACCTAAAATCACAACCACTACAGCTCCAATAATGATTCCTTGGCGTTTTTTACTTTTTTGTTTGTTCGCACCTGTCGCTTTTTTATTATTTGGTTGATTCAAATGTTGCGTAAAACGGTCAATGATGATCGCCAAGATAACTAAAGCTACCCCGTTAACAAATCCATTTCCGACTTGCGCACGTTGTAATGCTGACAAGACGCCACGACCTAATCCTGGCGCTCCGATCATTGAAGCAATCACGACCATTGAAAGTGACAACATGGTGGTTTGGTTGATCCCCGCCATGATCGTACTTTTAGCCAATGGTAATTCTAACTTGAACAGTTTTTGCCAACTGGTACTACCAAATGAATCAGATGCTTCCACCAATTCTTTTGGTACTTGGCGAATACCTAGATTTGTGAAACGAACAGTTGGTGGTAACGCAAAGATAACTGAGGCGAATACCCCTGGAACCATCCCAATCCCAAAGAATGCAACTGCTGGGATCAAGTAAACAAATCCTGGCATAGTTTGCATAAAGTCAAGGATCGGTTTGATGATACTTTGCGCTTTGCTGCTTTTTGCCATTAAGATTCCTAATGGTACACCAATAATGATGGAGATCATACTAGACAATAAGACAAGTGTCACAGTATTCATCAAATCAGACCATAACCCTTGATTGTAAATAAACCATAGACCGATCAACGTAAACAAGGTCAGTCCTGGACGTTTCTTAGAGATAAAGAATGCAACGACTGTTAATAAAAGGATGAACACTGGTGCTGGAATAACTAATAATAAATTAGTGATCCCAGACATCACTGCTTGCCCGATCGTTTGTAGAAAAGCAAATAATCCTGCAAACGTAGTCGTAAACCATTCTGTCAATTTTTCAACCCAATCTGCTACGGGTAATTGATAGTTTAATAAATTATTCATGTTCATTCACCTCACCTGATTCTGCTAATGCTTCAATCACACTTCCTCGAATGACAACCCCTTTAAGTTTACCGTTGTCAACGACTGCTAGTGGCGTAGGTGAATCATAAATAATATTGAAGATATCACTGACAATCATGTCTTTCCCAATGACAGTGACATTTTCATCTAAGAAATCAATCAACGGCCGTTTTTGGCGTCTGGCTTCTAGCGCTTGATCAGCTGTAATGATTCCTTTTAAGTTTCGTTTTCTATCGACTGCCATCAACATACTTACTTCTTCGTTGCGCATTCGAGTCAATGCAACATTCGGACCATCTGATTCAATATTGGTAGTCAATGCTGGAACCATGATATTTTGAGCTGTTAAGACTTTGGAGCGGTCCACTTCCTCCACAAATTCTCGAACATAATCGTTAGCAGGATTTGTTAAGATTTCTTCTCCTGTGCCGATTTGCATGATTTCACCATCTTTCATCAATGCAATACGGTCACCGATTCGCAACGCTTCGTTTAGATCATGGGTGATGAAAATGATTGTTTTTTGGACATTTGATTGTAATTCGAGTAGTTCATCCTGCATTTCACGGCGAATCAACGGATCAAGAGCAGAAAAAGCTTCATCCATCAATAAAATCTCTGGATCGTTGGCTAATGCTCGAGCTAGCCCTACACGTTGTTGCATCCCACCAGATAATTGATTTGGATATTGATCTTTAAATGAAAGCAAACTTGAGTTTTCAAGTGCTTGTTCTGCTTTTTGTTGGCGTTCTTCTTTCGGAACTCCTCGAACTTCTAAACCATATTCCGTATTTTCTAAGATCGTACGATGTGGAAATAACCCAAAGTTTTGGAAAACCATATTGATCTTGTGACGACGAACTTCACGAAGTTCTTCTTTACTCAATTTTGAGATGTCTTCTCCATCGATATAGATGTTTCCTGCTGTTGGTTCGATCAAACGATTCAATAATCGAATCAAGGTTGATTTCCCACTACCGGAAAGACCCATGATAACGAATATTTCGCCTTCTTGAACATCAAAGCTAGCATCGTACACACCGACCGTTGCGCCGGTTTTTTTCAATATATCTGTCTTCGGTTGATGATTCTTCATCATTTCTAAAGCTACTTGTGTCTTTTTACCAAATATTTTTGTTAAATTTTTTACTTCTACCTTTACCAAACAAATTTCTCCTTTTTTATGTTTATGTAAATTCATTTTACTTTCTGAAAAAAGTGACCACACTATACTAACATCGTGTAGTCACTTTGTCAAAAAGGAGACTTTTTTGTTTGCTTCCAAAATAAAAAAAACTTGAATAAAGCCCTAGCGGTTAGGCTTATTCAAGATTAAAATTTGATGATAAAAAATAATTGAAGGACTAGTTTTCTGGATAGAAGAAATTAGTCATTCTTTGTAAGGTAAATTCGTTTCCAATGAAATGTACAGTGTCACCCGCTGTGAATTTAGCATACGGTCCAGGTGAAACGAGCAACTCTTCTTTATGGGAAATCGCAATCACTGTCGCTCCTGTTGCTTGCCAAATATTCAACTCGCTGATGGAGCGGTCAAGATGGGTCGCTTCTTTCGTCAACGTTAATTCAAATGGCAATAAAGGATTCATCTTATGTATCCGTTTCGTTTGACTGACTAATTGATCTAATAATTGTGAAAAATGATCCAATTCTTCTTGTTGCTTTTCTACACTCGCCATAATTTCGGCTTTTGTTTCTTGGATCGATTGAACATCTTGGTATTGCAATAAAAAATCTTTGGCTTTCTCTTTTGAGGCAACGAATGCCCCACTGCCATGGCGAACCTCCATGATCCCTAGATCAACTAGCACATTGATTGCTTTTCTTGTAGTTTCAGGAGAAGCATTATATGTACTTGCTAAAGTGGATCTCGCATGGATCTTCTCCCCCACCTGATAACGGTTTTCCACGATTCGTTCAGCCAGATCAACTGCGATTTGTTGGTATCTTGGACGAACAATTTTTTTCTTTCCTGCCATTTATTCTCCTCTTCCTTCTCTTTTTCAGTTACATCTTACTATGGGAAATCAAAATAAGCAAAAAATCTTAAAAAGGTTTTAAGTCTGTTCCTTGGAGAAAAATCAAAAGAAGCAAAATCAACCACTCAAAAAAACAACGAACGATGAATTGTTTTTCGATCATCACTCGTTGTTTTTATCATCTCTCATCCGTTAGACTTTCTTTACTGGGCAAGCACTTTTACAGTCATCACACGTTTTTCCTGATTTGACACGTGAAAACACGATATAACCAGCACTGCCAAAGATCAATACACTTAATAAAAAAGTCGCCATTTAATTTCCACCTTCTAATGATAACGTCAAAATTTCTTGTTTCTTCTGCTGCTTTTTCAATAAAGCGTAACCTAATCCAATCAGAACCATACCTGCTAAATAAGTCGAAAATACGATAGAGCCGCCTTCTAATAAATGGGCGAACTGATAAATCATGAAGCTTACCAAGTAAGCAAACCCACATTGATAACCAACTGCGATCAGTGTCCATTTCCTTGAATTCATTTCACGATGGATCGCACCGATTGCTGCAAAACAAGGGGCACAAAGCAGATTGAACGACAACAAGGAATAAGCAGCAGCGGAAGTATACGTACCTTGTAATGCTTGCCAAATCTCTCGACCATTTTCCGCTACTTCTTTGTGCCCAAACAAAATACCAAAAGTCCCAATGACATTTTCTTTGGCCACTAATCCAGTGATCGTAGCTACTGTTCCTTGCCAATTCCCCCATCCTAGTGGTTGGAAAAGAGGAGCCACAATCCGTCCAACACTTGCTAGAATACTTTGATCTTCCGTAACAGGTTGACCAAAAAAGTTATACGAAGAAGTAAACCAAATCAAAATACTTGAAACAAAGATGATCGTTCCTGCTTTTTTGACGAATGATTTACTGCGGTCATAGGTTTGGCGTAAAATCGTTGTTCCTTGTGGAAAATGATACGCTGGTAGTTCCATAATAAATGGTGCGGTATCGCCAGCAAATAACTTCGTCTTCTTCAACATGATCCCTGATAAAACGATGGAAGACATACCTAGAAAATAAGCAGAGGGTGCTACCCAAGAAGTATGGGGGAAAAACGCTCCTGCAATCAAAGCAATGATTGGTAATTTAGCAGAACATGGCATAAACGTCGTGACCATGATCGTCAAGCGCCGATCTTGCTCATTTTCAATGGTTCGGCTAGCCATCACTCCTGGAACACCACAACCTGTAGCAATCAACATAGGAATAAACGATTTCCCTGACAAACCAAATTTCCGAAATAAACGATCCATCACAAAAGCGATCCGTGACATGTAGCCACAATCTTCCAAGAAACTTAAACACAAGAACAAGACGATCAGCTGAGGTAGAAAGCCCAATACTGCGCCTACCCCTGCTATGATTCCATTGAGGATCAATTGTTGCATCCACTGTGCCACTTGCCAGTTGACCAGTACCTGTTCGACGTGTTGTGGCAACCAGCTGCCAAATAACGTGTCATTGATCCAATCGGTTCCCATTGTTCCGATTGTTTGAATCGCTAAATAATAGATCAGCCACATGACAAAAGCAAAAATTGGTAAAGCGAACCAGCGATTAGTAACGATTCGATCGATTTTATCACTGATGGACAAGCGAAATGAATCTGTAGACACGACACAAAGTGCAGTAAGTTGCGTTAGCCATTCATATCGTTCATTAATAACTATCGTTTCGCTATCTTCTTCAAATAGTCTTTCTGTCAGACGAATCAGCTGCTCAATTTCTTTTTCTTGTTTTGTCGTTATTGTTTGTTTTTCCCATAACTGTGGATCACGCTCAAAATATTTGATGGCAGACCAGCGTTGAAAAGGCTGATCTTTTCCTAATATCTCTTCGATTTCATGGATTGCAGCTTCTAGTCGATCGTCATAATTAGTTAGTAAGGATACCTTCTGTTCTTTTGGCTGCTTGGAGGCATCAATGATTTTCTTCGTGAGTTTATCCAACCCTTCTTTTTTCAATACACTGATAGGAATCACAGGTATGCCTAAACCATAACTTAATTTTTCGACATTGATTTTTTTGCCATTTTTTTTAATGATATCCATCATATTCAGTCCGATAATGATGGGGATGCCTAGATCTAATAATTGTGCAGTCAGATAAAGATTTCTTTCTAAATTTGTGGCATCGACAATATTGATGATCAGATCAGGGCATTCGTTGGTCAAATAATCTCTCGCAATTACTTCTTCAGGTGTATAAGGTGACAGGGAATAGATTCCAGGCAAATCTTGAATCTTGATTATCGGATTCTTCTTCATTTTTCCTTCTTTTTTTTCCACCGTTACCCCTGGCCAATTCCCTACGTATTGTTTAGCACCAGTTAAGGCATTGAATAAACTACTCTTTCCACTATTAGGGTTACCAACTAAAGCTACCTTCATTTTTTACACCTCTTTTTGCACAAGGATCAACATTGCTTCTTCTTTACGAAGCGTTAACTCATACCCTCGCAAGGTAATTTCTAACGGATCTCCTAGTGGTGCTAATTTTCTTACGGTCAAAGGAACATTTTTCGTTACACCCATATCCATCAAACGCCGTTTAACAGCGCCTTTTCCATGTATCCCTACAACGATTCCTCGTTCTCCAACAGTCAGTTGATCTAATGAAGTCCAGTTATCCTTAGAAAGTTCGTTCTTTTTCACTAAAATTTGTTTAAACAACTCTCGATCGATCGCGATCCGATTATTTTTTAGCAGGACGATTCCATTACTTCCTGATCGATTGATAACAACGAGTTTACTTCCAACGATTATACCGAGATTTTGCAAATGTTTTTTGACTGCTTCACTCGTTTGCAATTTTTCAATTTGGTAAACAAGATTTAGCTTCGCTTCTTCTAAAGGGACAGTGGCATCTAAAGATAAAGTAGCATTCAAATTCATAAATCGATTTTCATCTCCTTCTTGTGAAAAACATCATGATAGTTCTTTCTATTTATTTTTCCTAGTATTTACTTCATTTATCAACATACATTGAGAATCATTCTCAATAAGAATACTCTCGTTACTTGATAAAGTCAACGAACGTTGTGATTTTATGAGCGAACTTTCATTTAATCACTTAATAAGGAGATAAAAAAATCTTTTCGGGGATTTTTCCACAACCTTCACTGTACTAAAACAAGTATTTTTTCCCCTGTTACTTGTTTTCAGCTGTTTTTCAAAAACCACAAAACATAGTATTCCACAGTTTCCACAACACAAGATGTAGTGTTTGTTGTTTGACTTTTTTACTAATAGTTTTATACTATTCATTATAGATAAACAAGAGCTGTGGAGGAGGCAATACACATGAATGTCAAAATATTTTCTAAAAATAATTGTATGCAGTGCAAGATGGTCAAACGCTTTTTAACTGACAACCAAATCGATTTTGAAGAAGTTAATATCGACGAACAACCAGATGCAATTGAATGGTTAAAAGCTCAAGGATTCCAAAGTGTTCCTGTCATTACGTCAGATGCACAAACGGTGATCGGGTTTCGACCAGATCAACTTCGCAAACTTGCTAGTTAGTCACCAGTCAATCGAAATGGAAAAGAACGTAGAATTGGATTTGATGGAATTGAGGCACTTGTTTTTGCCGTAAACTCCCCAAATCCTTTTTTACAGCACGAAACAATATTCACTATCAAAATATGGAATGAAGGTTGGGTGTACTTATGAGTCTTAAGCAGTTAAAAGATGTTAGTTACTTTAAATTAAACAATGAAATCAATCGACCAGTAAATGGTCAGATCCCGCTAAATAAAGATAAAGAAGCGCTAACCGCTTTTTTTGAAGAAAATGTCAAACCAAACACGATGACGTTTGCAACAGCAATGGATAAAATCAATTATTTGATTGAAAACGACTATTTAGAGTCAGAATTTATCCAACTGTACTCTGCTGAATTTATTGAATCACTTTATCAATTTTTAGCAGAACAACACTTTACCTTTAAATCATTTATGGCTGCCTACAAATTTTATTCACAATATGCGTTAAAAACGAATGACGGGACTGCTTATCTTGAATCTTATGAAGATCGAGTAGCTTTCAACGCACTTTATTTTGCTAATGGTGATGAACAATTGGCGCTGTCTTTAGCAGATGAAATGATCCACCAACGTTACCAACCTGCTACCCCTTCTTTCTTGAATGCCGGTCGGAAACGTCGTGGGGAACTCGTTTCTTGTTTCTTGACACAAGTAACTGATGATATGAACTCTATCGGTCGTTCGATCAACTCTGCTTTACAACTATCACGTATCGGTGGTGGTGTGGGGATCACTCTTTCAAACCTACGTGAAGCGGGTGCACCGATCAAAGGTTATGAAGGAGCAGCAAGTGGTGTTGTCCCTGTTATGAAATTATTTGAAGATAGTTTTAGCTATTCAAACCAATTAGGTCAACGTCAAGGTGCTGGTGTCGTTTATTTGAACGTCTTCCACCCAGATATCATTGCTTTTCTTTCTGCCAAGAAAGAAAATGCAGATGAAAAGATCCGAGTAAAGACACTTTCACTTGGTGTAATCGTTCCTGATAAATTTTACGAGTTAGCTCGTAAAAATGAAGAAATGTATCTTTTCAGTCCTTATAGTGTGGAAAAAGAATATGGCGTGCCATTTTCTTATGTCGACATCACTGCTGAGTATGATCATTTAGTAGCGAATCCTAATATTCGGAAACAAAAAATCAAAGCACGTGAACTTGAAAATGAAATTTCGAAATTACAACAAGAATCCGGTTATCCTTATATCATCAATATTGATACAGCGAATCGTGAAAATCCAGTTGACGGAAAGATCATCATGAGTAACTTGTGTTCGGAGATCCTACAAGTTCAAACACCTTCTGTTATCAATGGAAAACAAGAATATGAAGTATTAGGAACGGACATCTCATGTAATCTCGGTTCGACTAACATCGTTAACTTGATGGACAGCCCTGATTTTGGTCAGTCTGTGCGTACGATGACACGGGCATTGACTTACATCACAGATGCTTCCGATATCGATGTTGTCCCTCCGATACAAAATGGAAACAAATTGAATCATACGATCGGACTAGGAGCAATGGGCTTACACACTTTCTTTGCGAAGGAACAAATGGCGTATGGCTCTGAAGAATCCTTAGATTTCACAAATATTTACTTTATGCTTTTAAATTACTGGACATTAGTTGAAAGTAATACGATTGCTCGTGAAAGAAAACAAGTCTTCCATAACTTTGAAAAATCTGCTTATGCAGATGGAAGCTATTTTGATAAATATGTTACTGGAGAATTCCAACCAAAATCTGATAAAGTAAAAGCTTTATTTGAAGGAATCTTTATTCCAACTGCTGAAGATTGGGAAAACTTAAAACAAGCGATCATGACCGATGGTTTATACCATCAAAATCGTCTAGCTGTAGCACCGAATGGTTCGATTTCTTATATCAATGACACTAGTGCAAGTATTCATCCGATTACACGCATGATCGAAGAGCGTCAAGAAAAGAAAATCGGGAAAATCTATTACCCAGCGCCTTATCTGTCAAATGAAACAATTCCTTACTATACTTCAGCTTATGACATGGACATGCGAAAAGTCATTGACATTTACGCAACTGCTCAACAACATGTAGATCAAGGAATGAGTTTAACCCTATTTATGCGTTCTGAAATCCCAGAAGGTCTATATGAATGGAAAACAACGACTAAACAAACAACACGTGATTTGAATATCTTACGTCACTACGCTTTCCATAAAGGAATCAAATCAATTTATTACGTTCGGACGTTTACTGATGATGCAGAAGAAATCGGCAGCAATCAATGTGAAAGTTGTGTCATCTAAAACAAGTAAGCAAAAAATGAACAGACAGGTAATTTAAATAAAGGAGCATTTCTCATGTCAGAAACTTACTATGAAGCAATAAACTGGAATGAAATTGAAGATATCATTGATAAATCTACGTGGGAGAAACTAACTGAACAATTTTGGTTAGATACCCGTATTCCTTTGTCTAATGATTTAGATGACTGGCGGACACTGTCACAGTTAGAAAAAGATACGGTTGGCCATGTCTTCGGTGGACTGACTTTACTCGATACTGTCCAATCAGAAAGCGGAATGGATCAGCTGCGTAAGGATGTCCGTACGCCGCATGAAGAGGCTGTATTGAACAATATCCAATTTATGGAATCGGTCCATGCAAAAAGTTATTCTTCCATTTTTAGTACATTGAATACAAAAAAAGAAATCGAAGAAATCTTTGAATGGACGAATACAAATCCTTATTTACAAAAAAAAGCGGAACGTATCAATGAAATCTACAAAAATGGCACACCTTTAGAAAAGAAAATCGCTAGTGTGTTCTTAGAAACATTCTTATTTTATTCCGGCTTTTATACTCCTCTTTATTATTTAGGAAATAATAAGTTAGCGAATGTAGCAGAAATCATCAAATTGATTATTCGAGATGAATCTGTTCATGGGACTTACATTGGCTACAAATTCCAATTAGGTTACAATGAACTATCAGAAGAAGCACAAGAACAGCTAAAAGACTGGATGTATAATTTATTATATGAATTGTACGAAAATGAAGAACGTTATACCGAGGAACTGTATGATCCAATCGGTTGGACGGAAGAAGTAAAAACATTCTTGCGCTACAATGCCAATAAAGCATTGATGAACCTGGGAATGGATCCACTTTTTCCAGATACAGCGAATGATGTCAATCCAATCGTGATGAACGGTATCTCTACCGGTACCAGCAACCATGATTTCTTCTCACAAGTGGGAAATGGCTACCTCTTAGGGCATGTGGAAGCAATGCAAGATGACGATTATTTGATTGGTTTAGATGACTAAATAGGAAAGAGACTGGGACAAAACTTGTCTCAGTCTCTTCTAGTATCTCTAAAAACGGATAAACGGTGAGACAAAAGCAGCATCTTCGGAAATAAGCCGAAATTTACCAAAAATTTAAGAAGCAATTTTCGGAAATTCCTTCTTATTTCTTGATGCTAAACACTTTTGTCTCAACCTCTTTTATGTGCTTTTTCTCAGTCAATCATTTGATATGTTCATGAAACTAAATATGGAAAATTCTCTCTGCATACTGGTCTTCGATTTTTAGATTTCGTTCGTGTCCCCCATCGATATTCGCACTTAAATAAACTGGCGGTTCAAAACCTTGAGCAACCATTCGCTCAATGGCTTCTAACATCGTTTGTTGGAGTAACAATGTAGCCGCATATGTCGAAGTCCCGCATACTTTGGTCTCTAATCCATCAACAGGTAATACCGCATCACCATAAACAGAGTGGTTATCTAAAACAACATCCGCAAATTCATACAATAACTTTCCACTTTCATGTCGTGAAGTGGATGCTTTAGAGGTAGCCAATGCCGTGACCACGATCAATTTATTTCCACGCTTTTTGATTTCCTCAGCCATTTCAATTGCCATGGGGTTTCTCCCAGAATTAGAAATCAGGAAAAAGACATCATTGGGATGGATGGATACTTTGTGCATGAGCGTTCGTCCGACACCAGCATGTTGTTCGTACATGCCCCCCGCAGGATCTAAAATCAGTTTTGACGGTATCAATCCACCTGCACGCCCACTGATTTCTAGCGCTGCTGCATGGGAATGTCCGCTACCAAAAGCTTGCGTAATCCCACCGTTCATAATTCCATCGGCTACGATTTGGGCTGCTTTCGTTATATTTTCTGTTTCATACTTCTCTAATGTTTCAGTTAATTTTTTACATTCTTCAAAAAATGCGAGTGTCATAAGGCTCTCTCCTTTTTATGATTATTCCTCATTTAGTTAGAAAATCACATGATTCCGAATACTCTTAATAAGATCGATAACACCATGATCGCTAAAATCGCTCTTGTTGAATTAAAGTATTTTTTGCCTAACAACCAATAAATGACACCCACTAAAAGGGCTGGAATCATCATCGGCATGATCTGATCTAGTGTTTCTTGAAGGTTAAGTTCGACATCTCCCGTTTTAAAGGTCCAAGTAATTTGGGCATTGATAACCGATGGAATCATGGCACCGATCACCGTGACCCCTAATAAAGTGGCAGCATTGGTCAGCGCATTCAAATGTCCGGACATACTAGTTACTAATTTCACGCCTTGAGTATAACCTATTCTTACAGAGAAAAATCGAAAGACTAAAATCGCCAGATTTACTAATACCCAAACAGCAACTCCTATCGCGTTTCCTTGTAGAGCTAAATAGGAAGCCACTGAACCAAAAACAGTTGGGAACAATACCCCAAAAATCGTATCCCCCACACCAGCAAATGAACCCATTAATCCAGTTTTCAAACTAGACACCGTATCTTTTGATTGTTTGCCTTCAGCTTCTTCAGTAGCGATATCGATTCCCAAAATAAAACCGCCCATATGTGGTGTGGTATTAAAAAATTGACTTTGCATGTTCATCATGGCAATCTTGGTTTCTTCATCGTCGCCGTAGAGTTTTTCGATGATCGGTAACATGGAGTACAAATAGCCCCCACCCATCATTCGCTCATAGTTCCAAGACAATTGGCTACCATACAACCAATTGATACTTACTTTATCTAGGTCTTTTTGATTAATCTTCGTACTCATCAGCACTTAATCCTCCTTTTCCATTTGCATCAGCTTGAGCCACTTGTGTCAGATTGTTTTGCTTTCCAATCAAATTCTTAAATTGTAAAATGGCTAAAGCCAATCCTAATAAAGCCACGCCAAACATAGGCATCTTTAAGTAAGCAACTGCCAAAAACCCAATCATCAAGTACGTAATGAAATTTTTAACTGGTAAAAATCTTAATAAAATGGCGATACCGACTGCTGGTAACATGCCTCCTGCAACTGCCAACCCGCCAGTCAACCATTCTGGAATTACATCTGAAACAATTTGAATCACTCGGTCACCAAAACTAAAGACGATAAAAATAGGTACTCCTCGTGATAATCCCCAACTCATTGCTCCCAACAAGTGATAAATTCTTATTTTTTTAGTATCAGCTAAACGAATATTTTTATCGATTCTCTTTTGAAAGAACACATTGCAAAATCGAGCAAAAATATCTAACTGGATCATCAACAATGCTACTGGAACAGCTAATCCGATACCAAATTCCACACCTCTTCCACTCGTAATCGCAAAAACAGTTCCCACGATCGAAGCGGTCATATAATCTGGGACACTTGCTCCTCCATAAGCTTGAATACCCAATCCCATTAATTGCAATGTCGCACCTACTGCCAATCCAGTGGTCAGATCCCCCATTACTAAACCTGTAATAGTACCTACGATCAGTGCTTGGTTAGCAATCACATTGATCCCTAAATTTTCGATGATGACATAAAATCCTAACAGTGATAATACGATGATTTGCCAAATTTCTATATTCATTCGTTCCCCCTACTTTCCGTAAAATTGTGAAAATCGTTTTTCTTCTTCCATTGGTACCATTTGTGCCGTCACAACGACTCCTGCTTTTTCCAACTCTAAAATCTTCGCAATTTCTGCTTCGGTTAAAAAGACGGATTTTTTGATTTGAAGGGTTCCTTCTCTCGAACTGGCATTGCCTAAATTAAATGATTCAATTGGTACACCCGCATCGATCAAATCAAAGATCGTTTGAATCTTTTTGGTAAGCAACATGATTTTTTGATCTTGATAAATCCCTTCTTTTAACCGTTTTGCAGCGGTAACCGTTTTCAATATACTCAATTTGATACCACCAGGAACAGCAGCTTTTAAAGAGGCCTTAGCAATTGGATCATTGACCACTCCATCATCAACGATCATAACTCTTGTTGTTCCCATTTTCCCTAACCAAAGTGTCGCTACTTGACCATGGATCAACCGTTCATCCAATCGGACATGGCTGATCCCCAATTCACTCATTTTGTTGGAAACGGAAGCCACAACTGATGGCTCAGTCTCTGCTGTGTTCGATGGTAAATCCGCTGCGGTGCTTCCAAGGGACATTTTAATCCCTTGAACACCGACGGTCGAAATAGTCTGAACGATTTCATTCAGCGAAGCCTTAGGATTAAAGCGTTCGCTATAAGCTTGAAGCAGCATCGGAATATTCAAACCAGAAACAATTTCGATTTTTCTGCTTCCTTCTTCTTTCAGCTGGTTCAGCTGATTAAAAGGTGTCCCACTCCATAGATCAACTAAACACAACAGTTCATCATCAACGGAATACTTCGCTAACACCTGTTCCACTTGGTGGCGAAACTCTTCTGGACTATTTTCAGGCATCAATACACACACATCTACCTGTTCTTGTTCTCCAAAGATCATGTCTCCCGTTTGCTTTACGCCTAAAGCGAACTCGCCATGGCTTGCAAGAATAATGCCGATACTCATTTTTCTTCCTCCTTTAGTGTCAATTCAATCACTGGGATCAATTCATTTGGTTCTTTAATCGGAATGTTTAGCATCAACATGCTCGGGTCAAGCGCCTCCTTCACATGAACTTCAGTAATCTCTTTGTATAAATTAGTTGTCGCTTTTCTTTCTCCTCCTAAATGCTTCGTATCGACAAACCGAATCTCGGAACCATCATTGAGCAGTTTCGCAAACTTCACTTTCCCACCTAATTCTGGTAATAAAATCGTTCGATAAGGCCAACTAAAAATGTGAAGATATAATTTATTTCCTTTTTGAGTGTATCGACAATCTTGAGGTGGTGTAAAACTAGATAACCCCGCACCGTAAATCGCTTTTCCATGTTTTCGTAGCCATTGACCAACAGAACTTAAAATGCTATCGCTATTGTCATCCCACTCTCCTCGTGCGTTTGGTCCAATATTCATCGTGAAATTCCCACCTTTGGAGACAGTATCCACTAGTTGTTTCGCTACCATTTCACTCGTTTTGAAATTAAGGTTGTCCCGATCGTAACCCCAACTATTATTTAAGGTTTGAACGGTTTCCCATACCTCTTCTTCATTGTCCATTGCCTTACTTCTAGCAAATTGTTCTGGGGTAAGTACACCACGATGCAAGTCTAACCGGTCATTGATCAAAATATTAGGTTGAATCTCATGGATCATTTTTTCTAATTCAACACTTCCCCAATCTTGCGCCCCTTTACCGACCGAAGTCCCCCAATCTCTGCTTTTATAAGAAAAATCAAACCATAGATAGTCAATCGTACCGTAACTTGTCAATAATTCTCTGACTTGATTTGCCATAAATTGGCGATAATTTTCCATGTTGCCAGGATGTTGTTCGATATAGGTTGGATTATTTCTCATTGGATGATAGCCATCTACTAAGAAATCTGGATGATGCCAGTCTAATAGAGAATAATAAAGACCGATCTTGATTCCAACTTGACGAAATGCTTCAATCAATTCTCCTAACAAATCTCTCTGATATGGTGTTTTTCCTATGTGATATTCTGTTTCTTTCGTATGCCATAAACAAAAGCCATCATGATGTTTTGCTGTAATGATGACATACTTAAAACCTGCTTCTTTGGCTTTTTGAGCCCATTCATGTGGATCTAATAAATCAGGATCGAATTGATCCAGATATTTTTGGTAATCTGCTACACTGATTTCTTCTAAAGTCTGGACCCATTCATGTCTTCCTGCCACTGAATACAATCCGAAATGAATAAATAAACCATATCGACTCTCAGAAAACCATTTTCGTTCACTATTTACACTCATTTTTTTCCTCCGTTAACATTTCTATTTGATTTAACCAAAGTATAACGAGCAATTTAAAACGTTTCCATACTTGAATAATTTGTTGACATTTATTCAAAAAATGATTCACGCGAAAATATGTAAGCGTTCTATTATATGATTATAACCGAAGCAGATTTGCTATCCACTTAGAAAAGGAGGAAAAATCTATGAGTACGATCTTAGCCTTTGATTTAGGTGCTACCAGTGCGCGAGGTATCGTTTTTTCCTTAATGAATGGTCAAATCAAGGAAGAAAAAGTTTATCGTTTCACTGATTACCAAATGATTGATTCCAACAAAGATGAGATCCATTGGAATATTGAGAAAATCATGACGAATATCAAGGAAATCATTACTTTAGCAACTACAGAATATGTCATTGAAAGTATCGGCATCGATACATGGGGCTGTGATTTTGGTTTGATAGATAAAAAAGGACAGCTAGTGCTACCACCACTTTGCTATCAAACTATGCTGAAAGAACCTAATTTACATTATGGTGGGGATTTACCAACTCACTTTCACGAACGTACAGGGATTCCAAATGCATCGATCAATACCAGTTCCCAACTACTCTACTTGAAAGAACATTATCCTGAGCAGCTAAATAAAGCAAGTACTCTTTTGATGATGCCTGATCTGATCCATTTTTTATTAACAGGTACGATCTTAACAGAATCTTCAATCGCCTCAACCAGTCAATTATTCGATATCGATAAACATCAATGGGCATCCGACCTTATTGAACAATTAGGGATTTCCCCTTCCTTGTTCTCAATGATCGTTCTTCCATATACAAAAATCGGTTTGATAAATCTAGCCGAAAAACAACTTCCGATTCATTCGGTGATGTCCCATGATACTGCTAGTGCGATCTTTGCTTTACCAACCAACGATCACTCTTGTTTCTTTTTATCCTCTGGCACCTGGTCTGTTCTAGGAGAAAAATCAGAAAGAGGAATTTTGGTCAATCACCCATTAGATACGAACTATTCTTATGAACAAGCCGGTGATGGAAAAATATTAAAACTCAAAAACATGTTAGGAATGTGGTTCATTGAGGAAGCTTTAGCGTTCAGCAATCAAACCCAGTCAACCACGATCCAACAGATCCAAGACATGCTACTTACTGCTGAGCCGATTCATTTTTTCTTTGATAACGAACAGCCTGAATTTTTGAGTAAAGGTCAATTTGTAAAAAAATTGCAGCAATACGGAAACCAACATCATTTTTCATCAATTGAAGAGCCACAACAATTGTTTTTAGCCATCTATCAAAATCTAGCATTTAAATACGCTGAAACGTTCGATAAATTAGCAGGTTCCGCTCCTTTCACTAAGCTATATTTATTTGGTGGTGGGAGTAAATCACACTTTTTGACTCAACTAACAGCCAATTTAACGCAAACGACGATAGAAGTCTGCTATTCTGAAAATTCAGCTTTAGGTAATGCGTTAGCCCAATTTTTAGCGATCAAAGCAATCAAAAATAGAGAGGAATTGGTGACACTCGTCACAGAAAATTATCCACCAATTTCTTTTTTCCCAGAAGTTTCGACACCCTTTGAACAAACGTACATCAACTATAAACAATTTATGAGGAGGAACATCAATGAATTATCCTAAAATCGGCATTAGACCCACGATCGATGGCAGACAAGGAGGCGTCCGTGAATCATTAGAACAACAAACGCTGGACATGGCGCGTCGAGCAAAAGAATTGATCGAATCATCCCTTTATTACATGGACGGCACTCCAGTACAGTGCGTTTTACCAGAACAAACGATTGGCGGTTACGCCGATGCCAGCTTTGTTGACGATGGTTTTGCCCGTCAAGATGTAGTTGCTACCTTAACGGTGACACCTTGCTGGTGCTATGGCACAGAAACGATCGATTTACGGCCAGATACCTTTAAGGCGATTTGGGGATTTAATGGTACAGAACGACCAGGAGCTGTTTACTTAGCTGCCGCTATGAGTGGCTATGCGCAAAAAGGAATCCCTGCCTATAAGATCTATGGTGAACAAGTCCAAGATAGTGACGACAAGTCGATTCCAGCTGACGTCCAAGAAAAAATCTTACTCTTTGCACGTGCGAGTGTGGCTGCCGGGGAAATGAAAAACAAATCTTATGTGAACATTGGTGCTTCTTCGATGGGAATTGCCGGTAGTCAAATCAATCAAACCTTTTTTGAAAAATATCTAGGAATGCAAGTCGAATATGTGGATATGACTGAAGTCTTACGTCGGATCGAACTAAATATCTTTGATCCGAAAGAATATGACACCATTAGAACTTGGATCAAACAATATTGTCAGGAAGGAATCGATATCAATGCAGGCAAGTCATTCCCTGAAGTCATTACAAAATCACGCTATATCGCTGAAGAAGATCAGTGGGACTTTATTGCCAAACAAACACTAATCGTTCGTGATCTTTTATTTGGCAACCCTGAACTAGCCAAATTGGGTTGGCTGGAAGAAGCAAAAGGCAGAAATGCCATTGCTGGAGGGTTCCAAGGACAACGACAATGGACCGACTGGCTACCCAATGGCGATTTTATGGAATCTATTTTAACCAGTACTTTTGACTGGAACGGCCCTAAACAACCCGTCTCATTCGCTACTGAAAATGATACCTGTAACGCTGCTGCTATGTTATTTGGCTCTTTATTGACTAATAAAGCACCGATTTTTTCCGATGTCAGAACCTATTGGAGTGCGGAGTCAGTGGAAAGAATCACTGGGCACAAATTAACGGGTAAAGCACAACATGGCTTAATCCATCTACTGAATTCAGGTGCGAGTGCTTTAGATGGCAGTGGTGGAAGTATCGATCACGAAGGTAATCCAACGATGAAAGAATTTTGGAATATGACGAAAACCGATATCCAAGCCTGCTTAGAAAAAACAAAATGGTGTCGTGCTAATTATGAATACTTTAGAGGCGGTGGCTTCTCCAGTCAATACCATCTACAAGCAGAATTACCTTTAACGCTCATTCGTTTGAATATCGTTGAGGGTGTGGGACCAACTTTACAAGTAGCAGAGGGTTATTCCTGTTCATTACCTGATGAAGTCCATGACATCTTAAACGAACGAACCGATCAAACATGGCCAACACTCTGGTTTGCACCAAACTTAGGTGAAAAAGGCTTTGAAGATGTGTATACGATGATGAACCACTGGGGAAGCAACCATGGCGCTAGTGTCCACGGTCACGTAGGCGCAGAACTACTGACATTAGCCAGTATGTTGCGCATTCCCGTTTCACTTCACAACGTACCTAGTGAAAAAATCTTTAGACCCCACGCCTTTTCTGGTTTCGGAACAAAAGATTTAGAAGCAGCTGATTTCAATGCTTGCCAAACATTTGGCCCCTTTTATAAATAAGATGATGGAAGAAGGATTATGATGTATTCAATACAAAAACAAGAATTGATCGATTATGGAAATAAATTAATAGCAGATGGCTATACCTTAGGAACAGGCGGAAATTTAAGTACGTATATCCGTCAAGATGAAGTGATGCTCATCACGCCTTCTGGAATCCCATTTGATAAAATCGAATTACCTGACATCGTGACCATGCGATTAGATGGCACGATCGTTCAAGGTCATCGTCGCCCTTCCAGTGAATGGCGAATGCACGGGATCATGTATGAAAAGCGGGAAGATCTGGACTATATCATCCATGGTCACACGATTTATTCCACTGCCCTAGCGGTCCTCAGACAACCATTGCCTGCATCACATTACATGATTGCTGTTGCCGGTAAAGATGTTCGTTGTGCAGACTATGCTTCATTTGGCACGGAAGAATTATCTCTAAATGCCTATGAAGCCATGAAAGATCGAAAAGCCGTTTTATTAGCAAATCATGGCGTTTTGACTGGTGGAAAGACAATGACTGAAGCCTTTGCCGTTTTAGAAGAATTAGAATATTGTTCAAAAGTCCATATCATTGCTTCAAGTGTTGGCAAACCAACCTTGATGTCTGAAGAAGAAATGGCAAATATGGCGATTCGTTTTAAAACATACGGACAAAAATAAGTTTCTTGTGGTACACTTTAGTCATGTTAGACCAGTGGTTAAGGAGGGATAGCCATGACTGAGTCACGAAAAGAACAAATCTTAACTTTGCTAAAAAAATATAAAAAATTAGATAACTCAGAACTGCAAAAACAGTTGTTTTGCTCTCCTTCGACTTTAAGGCGTGAATTAGTCGCACTTGAAAAAGATGGGATCATCCGTCGTTACCGTGGTGGTGTCGTTTTAGAAGTCGAAAGAAATCACGTCATCTCAACAAATTATTGTGAAAATGTCATGGTTCAAGAAAAAGAAAAAATTGCGGAGATCGCTAGCACATTTATTGGACCAGGAATGAGTCTTTTTATTGACTCAAGTTCAACTGTGAAACAGCTGCTTCCCTATTTAGTTAAACTGTCAAATCTCGTTGTCATAACCAATGGCTTGAAAATCGCCTATGAGCTTTCTCAAGCTTGTACGGAAGATTCCAAAGTTTTTATGCTGGCGGGTGAAGTAATCAAGGATGCCGAGAGCGTTGTTGGGGACTATGGGAATTCTTTCTTAGACCTTTTTCAAATCGATTTATGTATTTTTAGTTCGACAGGAATTGATTTATCAGGGATCTATGAAGCTAATTTTGCTCAAGCCTTAGTGAAAAAGAAGGTAATGTCTAGAGGAGATAAAAGTTTGTTATTAGTCGACTATACAAAATTTGATAAAAAACATGCGTATAAATTTTCTGATTGGACCTCTTTTGAATACATCGTCACGGATCAACAACCAGCAGATGATTACTTACAACTTGCATTGAAACACGATACCGAATTTCTCTATTGATCGATCATTTTTGAGAGATCGTGACAGAGGTACCTAAACCTAAGTACGCAAAATAAACCAAAGAATCCAAAAAATAGATTTCCCTATTTTTGAAGTTCTTTGGTTTATTTTTTGTTTATATTCTCAGCATTTCTTACACGGGTATTGCAAGAAAAGCGTATTTATTCCCTAAAAGTAATTTTTGATTCTTGTATAGCTATAGACTGTACGCATTTATACTATTTGATTCGACTGTTTTTCCAGTCATCTCTTCAAAATCTTTTTTCATGATCTCCCAAGAAGTTTTGATATCCTCATCTAAGCCGAATAATCCGCTACGCCCAATAATATAAATATCTGGATTGGCTTGATCAATTCGCTTAAATGATTGACGGTTAGACGAACCATCCATTTCGATCAAATAATGATATCCTTTTTCTTGCCGTAATTGTCGTAATGCGGTGATTTTATCTAATGTACTTTCGATAAATCGTTGACCAGCAAATCCTGGATCAACTGTCATGATCGTTACTTTATCAACTAATTCGATATAAGGAAAAATCGTTTCAATTGGTGTTTCAGGGTTTAAGACTACTCCAGCTTTTAAGCCAGCATCATGGATTTGATCAATTAAACGAAAAGCTAAACCATCAAGTAATTCAGCATGCATACAAATCCACTCACATTTTTGTTGGATTAGTTGATTTACCCAAAAACTTTGATCGCTGACCATTAAATGAGCAGACATAGGTAATTGACTGATTTTACGTACTTCATCGATGAACCATGGCGATAATGTAATGTTCGGAACGTAATGGCCGTCCATGATATCGATATGGTAAGAATCAACATGTTCATTCAAAAATTCGATTTGTTCTTTGAATTTATCTAAATCCATCGTCATTAAGGATGGTGAAAAAGCTACTTTGCTCATTGAAAAAACTCCTTTATTCTATAATTTATCTACACTATAGCGACACCTTTTAACTAATTTGCTTTATCGCTTAAAAGATTTGAATGTCATCTAAACGAATGTCTTCCTCTTCTTTTTCTGGGACTGTTGTGACTTCCTCACCAACATCTTTCTTAATGATGGCTAAAACAACCGCTGTCACGATCACATTGACTAAAATGGCGATAACGCCTGCCCAAGGACGTGACATCGTTGGGATCATTAAAACGCCTCCAAAAGGAACCGTTGCATCTGCACCTAAGATCATAGTAGTCGCACCACCAGCAAAGCCCCCGATTGCAGTTGCTACAACCCCACGAACAATATCATTCATCACTAGCGGGATGACCCCTTCAACGATATTGATCACACCCATAGGAACTGCTGACTTTAAGGTTTCCACTTCAACCTTTGTATAAATGTTTTTGCGGAAAAGTTTAGCTATGAAATAAGCCAAGCCAAAACCGATTGGTGTAGCGGTATTCACAAGTTGTAAAGCTGTAATAGGACCGTTCACGCCTTCTGCTTGCATCGTTAACACAAAAGCAAAAACTGTCTTGTTGATTGGTCCACCATAGTCAACACCACTTAGTAAACCGATCACTCCCCCAAAGATCAACAAGGAAGAGTTTCCTAATCCATCCAAGAAGTTCGTTAGTAAAGAAGTGAATGCTGCGACTGGAGCTCCAATCACATAGACCATCACTAATCCACCAATAAATGAAGCAACAAAAGGAATAATCAATGTTGGCATCAAGCCTTTTGCCCAATTTGGCACTTTGAAATATTTTAAAATTGCTAAAACAAGATAACCAGCTAGATAACCACCTAATATTCCACCAATAAACCCTGCACCGATCGCATTAGCTGTTAAACCAATAATAAAGCCAGGAGCAATACCAGGTTTTCCAGCAATCGAGTAAGAAATCCCCGTAGCAATCACGACTGGTAATAAGCCTAAACCAGCACCACCCATCGTTGCTAAGGCATCAAAAAATGAAAATTCGCCTTGCACCAAAGTTCCTTGGCTCGTTCCACCAAATGCCATCCCAATCGCAATCAGAAATCCCGCACCACACACAATGGGAATTAAATAAGAGATGGCAGTTAACAAATGCCCTTTCAGATTCAGCTTCTTTATCTTTTCCATCAGTCTTCCTCCTTATTTTTATGAAATACTTTGCTGTACTAACACTTCTTGCGCTTTTTCAATCAATTTATTGGGTGATTTCACCGCAATCTCAGTTGGTACTTGGATGATTCTTTTCCCTTCAAAGCGTTCTCGACCACTGATTTTCACGTCAACTGCTAAGATTACCAAATCTGCTTCCTTGATTTGTTCGGGCGTTAATTCATTTTCGATCCCGATGGTTCCTTGAGTTTCTACGTGCATCTCATGTCCTGCTTTTTTTGCCGCATTTTCTAGTTTCTCTTGGGCAATATAGGTGTGGGCAATCCCCACAGTACAAGCTGCTACTCCAACGATTTTCATCTTTTTATCCTCCTTTGATTTTTAGCTGAATGCTGCGACCACTTCATCTGCATCTTTTGCTTGGATCAATTGCTCGATTACTTCATCATTACCTAGTTTCCTAGCAAATAGCGAAAGTAACTTCAAATGTTCTTGTGCCCCTTCGTTATCATCCCCCACTGCAAATAAAATAATTCCTTTGACTCCCTTACCATCTAATGATTCCCACGGAATTTCATTTTCTGTAACACCGATTGCTACACCAATTCTATCTACATAAGGACTTTTCCCATGAGGAATGGCAATATAATTGCCGATCCCAGTTTGTCCTTCTTCTTCTCGCGCATAGATATCTGCCATGAAGCCATCTACATCTGTAATATAATGATTTTGCAATAACACCGTTGCCAATTCTTTGAGTACTTCATCTTTCGTTTCCCCCACTAAATTGGTCTTAATATTATTTGGATCAATGATTTTTGCTACTTCTACCATCAAATTTCACTCCTATTCTTTACTGTTTTACGACTTCCATGGCTTTCTCAATCAACTTATTTGGTGATTTGATCGCAATTTCAGTCGGTACTTGGATGATCCGCTTTCCTTCAAACCGTTCTCGACCACTGATTTTTACATCCACTGCTAAGATCACCAAATCTGCTTCTTTGATTTGTGCAGGCGTTAGTTCATTCTCGATCCCGATGGTTCCTTGGGTTTCTACGTGTATCTCATGCCCTGCTTTTTTAGCTGCATTTTCTAATTTTTCTTGAGCAATGTAGGTGTGGGCAATCCCCACGGTACAAGCTGCTACTCCAATGATTTTCATTTGTCATTTCTCCTTTCGTTTCCATCGATTGTTTCCAGTCTTTTTCCTTCTTTTAAAGTTTCGATTACTTGTTCATCTGCTAGTAGGCGCATAAAGTTTGCTATTTGACGCTTGGTTTCGATTTTTTCTTGCGGTGCCAGAAATACCGCAAGAATCAACTCGACTTGTTGGATGGCTGGGTTCCAGTTCGCCATTCTTTGTTTCAATGGTAAAATAATGACTTTTGTTGCTTTGACTAATTGGTTTTCAATATGAGGTAGAAGTACCCCTTCATCAATTTGAATATCTCCAGTTTCCTCGCGTTCCAACAATGCTTGTACGATTTGTTCTTTTTTTATTCCCGTTTCTGAATCGACTTGCTGTGCTAGCCATTCATAGACTTCATTTCGTGAATGGAATACTGTTGGAGGAACATATTCGAGCCAATCATCTTTCATTGTATATTTCCTCAATCTTTCGTTGGATTCTTAACTGATCATCTGCTGTTAACATGCCACTAACAAGTAGTGTACGTGCAGGTAACGAATCTTTGATTCCAATGGTGGTTAAAATCAATTCAATTCCGGGATTTTTTTCTAATGCCGATTGGTAATTCTTGGTGGCAATTACATCAACGACCGCCAGTTCAGGAAATTTCTTATTGATTTTTGCTCTTAATAATTCTGAAGTACCGATCCCTGTAGTACACATGATCAGTGTTTGAATCGGTAGTTGCTGTGTTTCCAACATCCGTGCAAAATATAATGTGATAAAACCGATTTCATCTTGATTGATCAAAGGCAGCTGATACTTTTTGCTAACATCTTTAGAAACAACTGATACATTTTTATAAATCTCTTCATAGGTCAATTGAATTTGTTCTAACAATCCGTTTTTGACATGGATATGATTTTTTAACCGATTGAGCATTGGTTTGATGTGATTGGCTAGATCAACAAAAATCGCTTCATTCGCCACCTTCAGATTGATTTTGTCGCCCACCTCTTTCAGGTAATAAGAGGTAATTTCTGATACTTTATCTGGAAAAACCTGTTTCTTTTGCGTTGTTTTTTCCATCCGTGAGGATACTAGATATTGATACAAATAATAGACTTCGTTCATCGGTAAGCGAGTAACGAGATAACGTTCCACGTTTTGGATCACGATCATCGCCATCTCATAAATTGGACTTTCGTGGTCTAACGATTGAAGTTGTTCGGTAGATAATTCGATTTCTTTGATTTGGTAATTCGTCTTTCTGGAACGGCTGATCATGATGTACAGATGTGAAAAAATATTGACGTTATAAGGATAAGGGATTCCACCGCCTAATGTTTTTTCAATCAATTTCAATTGTTCTGATACAAACAACACATCGTAACGATTAAAATTCAACTCTTTTGTTCGATTGATTTCATCAATATCAAGAATATTCATCCGCCAGATGACTTCGGCGATCCCTCGCCGAATATTTGTTTCTGATCCTTGGATCGCAAGCGTGCGATTTTTACGGATCAGTTCAAGATCAAACTTTTTTATTTTCTTAGCTATCTGCTTTTCATCATTGGCAATAGCAGAATCACCAACATAATAATCTCTGAACAGCTCAGTGATTTTAAGTGCTTTAGGTGAAACCATTAGCAATTCTTCCATTACTCGATCTTGACGTTCAGCAGGCGATAGCTCTACAGAGGGTTTATTCAGCTCATTGGTTTGTTCGATAAACTTCCCATAATCTAATTTGTACCCCCGACCTTTTTCGGCTAGGATCAAGTGACCGTTAGGAAATTCAAGATTGATTTTCTTTATCAAACGGTAAATTGTTTTGGTCGAAGTTTCTAATAGAATGGCTAGTTCTTCTGAAGTCATATAATCTTTTTGTTTTGATAACAAAAGGATCAACTTATTTTCTCGATTCATCTGACTAGTCATGTTTCATCCCCCCTGTGTATCTTTATCATAAGACACATTATTTATTTTGTTTCACTGGACTTTGTCCATTGCAACAGACAATTTTGTATGCGTTTTCTTTAACTTTGTTATCCGTTACTTACTTTTTACGAAAGTGTAAGAAAGATTTTGTTTATTATAGTCTTTTTTAACTTATTATGGGAAAAAATTACTCATTTTCAAACAATCCCAGGATCCCATAAGAATTTTAACAAAAAAAGAGAGTCTAGGACGTTTTCCTAGACTCTCTAATAAATAGTGAATGGTGTACAAAATTACTTAGTGACTACTGTTGTGCTACCTTCTACTTCTTTATAGTACCTTTAATTTTCACGTCCATTCGTTTTTATCTCTTGGATCGTTGGTTCCACACCAGAATCAAACTTTCGCAATAAGTAAATTTTTCTGATATTCAAGACTAATGTTTTAATGACAGCATACACCGGAATACAAATCAACATTCCTAGAATCCCTGCGACACTGCCAGCACCGATCAACACTAAGATAATCGTTAATGGATGCATATTCATGTTTTTCCCAAATAATAACGGTTTGATTACATTTCCATCTAATTGTTGGATAACAAGGATCGAAAGCGCCATGTATAATGCTTGGAATGGTGAAACAAATAGACCAACGATCACTGCCGGGACAGCACCAATAAAAGGTCCCACATATGGAATAATATTGGTGATACCACAAAATACAGCTAACAATAAACTATATGGTTGTTTAAAGATGGTCATAGCAATAAAACTCATGATACCAATGATAACCGCATCAACGATCGTACTACTGATATATGCCGATAACGTCTCATTTAGTTCTTTGACCGTTTGACGTACTTCACCTCGAATCCCTTGTGGAAAGAATTTTGCTAAAGCATCGATAAATTTGTGTCCGTCTTTAAACATGAATAATAGAATAAAAGGCACGGTAAACAGTAAAACAAAAAACTGCATCATAAATGAAAAAACTTTAGAGACACTGCTGGATAAGCTTACCAATACAATATTGAACAAATTACTCAACGAAAGATTAGCCGAAGCTAATTGTTCTTCAATATTGAAATTTTTGATTTCCTCACGCTGTGCCAATTCATTGAGCCATTTACTTGTCTCTTCCGCATACATCGGCAAACTTTTAGTCAACTGGATCGTCTGTTCTGCCAATTGAGGAATCACATTCATTATCGCTAAAACCGCTAGTACGACTAGAACAACTAGCGTTAATATGTATCCATAAACCCTTGGGATTTTTCGTTTTTCCAAAAAAACAACGACCGGATCAAACATATAATAGAAAAATCCAGCAACCAGCAATGGCAATAAAATCGCTGATAACATTTTTAACACTGGACTAAAGACATTTGGCATCTGTAAAATAAAATATACCCCAATAATCGTCAGTACCAACTCAACAGTCCAAAATAATAATTTTGAATTTTTAAACTTTTCTTGCATACATCTCCTCCAACTCTTGATACTTTCATTTTATCATTTTATTAGAATTAAAGCGCTCTTTTCTGATAAACAGCTACAAAAATATTCTTTCTTTTTCTAATTACTAGTAGCTAATTTTCAAATTTAAAAAACTTCTAAGCTTAATGACTGAAATCATTATCTAAACAAATGCAAATAAATCAAAAAAAGACACCAAAAACGCTCATTGGCTAAAATAGGAAATACTCTCTTAGCGAAGGAGCGTTTTTTCTTTTGTAACCGACTCTTCATAAAACCAATGTGTGAAAAGCCTTATATTACCAACTGAAAGGAATTGTTTCATTGTGCCACACTAACTAAATGAAGCTTCATGATATTTTTATGGACAGATAACTCTTCAATGACATCTGCATACGTCATGTCCTTTGGTAAGTCAATTGTATAAATATTTTTATATACCCGATAATCCTCCACGAAATCCACGTCAAAATTTACGTCTTCAATGATAATTCCTCGTTGTTCAAAATACTCGGTCAAGAAATCTTTGGTTTCTTTCCGATGAATATATTGGATTTCTAGTTTTTTGGTCGTTGGTACGTGGATAATTTTTTTGACAACCGTTAATGCAATCACGATCCCGATAAAACTAATGATCGCAATCCAATAAAATCCCATACCAATGGCGATTCCTAGTCCAGCAATCGCCCACAGGGAAGCAGCTGTGGTTAGCCCGGTGACTGATTGTTTCGTCACAATGATCGTGCCAGCTCCTAAAAACCCAACGCCACTAACGACTTGTGCAATCAAACGTGCTTCATCTGAGCGAATCGTACCAACTAGTTCTGGGTATTCTAACGCATCACGTAACGCTTTACTTGCAATTTCCACTTGGATCAACGCAATGATACAAGCACCCATACATACTAAAATATGCGTCCGCATCCCTGCTGGACGATTTTTATATTGCCGTTCAAATCCAATCGCCCCGCCAAAGATCAATGCAATCCCTAGTCGTAAGATGATTTCTGGGACCGATAAGATCATCTCATCCATATAAATCCCCTCCAAACCAATATAGCATGTTTCGCAACTTCAAACAAAGCAAATCACCCCATTGCTTTGTGCGACAGATTAAAAATCTTATTCGATCAAAAAAGGGAGCTGAAAACGAGCAGCCCCCCAAAATTTTTATTTATTCTTATAGTTTGCTTCCTGCTGCATCATCAATAATCACGATCACGTTGTCGTGTTCTTGTAAAGCACTTGCTGGCAAATCAGTGGTCATTGGTCCTTGAATCATTCCTTTGATTGCATCTGCTTTGTTTTCACCATAAGCAAGTAAGACAATCTCTTTTCCTTTTAAGATCGAACCAATCCCCATTGAGACAGCTTTTGTTGGAACATCTTCTGCCTTTTCAAAGAATCGTTTATTCGCATTGATCGTTGATTCTGTTAAGTCCACTACTGAAGTTGTGCCATCAAATGGTGCACCAGGTTCATTAAATCCGATATGTCCATTTTGACCAATTCCTAGAATTTGGATATCGATTGGATGTTGTTCAAGGATTTCATCGTATTCTTGACAAGCCGCTTCAAGATCAGCAGCTTTTCCATCTGGTACATATGATTCTTTAAATGGTTTTTTATCAAACAATTGGCTATTCATAAAATGACGGTAACTTTGATCATCTGAACCGCCTAGTCCAACGTACTCGTCTAAGTTTACAGAAGTCATGTCACTGAAATCCAGATCGCTTGAAGTCATTTCTTTGTATAAAGTAATTGGCGTACTACCTGTTGCAAGACCTAATACTTTTGCCCCATTTTCCATGCCTTTTTTAATAAATTCAAAAGCTTTTTTTCCGCCCTCTTCAGCATTTTTCACTCGAATGATTTCCATAACGACTACTCCTTTGTTTTTGGTATAGCCCAATTATAGCACGACTTGTCTTTTTTTACAATATTAGTATAGACCAAAACCGACGATTTTCGTTTTCTTGACAATCTTGTCCCTTGCATGTTAGGTTGCATAAGATAACCTATCGCATGTCCTTTAAACTGATACTATTAGTATACGTTTTTTATAATTAAAACATTAAAGACCAAGAAATTTAGAAAACAATCGCTACTTCTCATTAACTGAGAAACGATTTTCTAAAAGACGAGCAACTTATTTAAAAATTTTAACTGACATGTTCTCCTAGATTCGTTCGATCATGTCGAATGATCCTATAGTATGTTGAACAACTTCAGATCAGCTTTTTTATTTGTTTTGCTTTCTTCTATTAGTCTTCTTAACATGCATAACATTATTAGAAAGGAACAGAACATGAGTCTTTTAACATTAACAAATATCACGCAACAATTTGGAGATAAAATCTTATATGAAAATGTACAACTCCAAGTCAATGCTGGAGAACATCTAGGATTGATCGGACAAAATGGAGCTGGCAAAAGTACGTTGATCAAGATCATCACAGGAGAAATTCTACCAGATGATGGACAAGTCCATTGGCAAAAAAATATCCATAGAGGCTATTTAGATCAATATGTAGCGGTGGATGAAACATTAACCATCGAAGAATTTTTAAAAACAGCCTATTCTGATGAATTTAAAAAAGAAGCATTGATTACCCAACTTTATCAAGAATATAGCGAAACAATGGAAGAGGCATTACTCGAAAAAGCGGGAAAGCTTCAAACAGAATTAGACCAAGGAGTATTCTATCAAATTGATACCTTAGTCGCTGAGATGAGTAGTGGTCTAGGCATTGACGTTTTAGGATTGTCCACTCCTCTAAAAAAACTGAGTGGTGGTCAACGTTCCAAAGTGATTTTGGCAAAATTACTCTTAGAAAATCCCGATGTTCTGATCTTAGATGAACCAACCAATCACTTAGATGACCAACATATCCAATGGCTTACTCAATTTTTACAATCATTCGAGGGCGCTTATATCGTGATTTCTCATGACCAAGAATTTTTAGATAAAATCACAACCCATATCGCTGACATAGAATTTGGTAAAATCACCAAATATACGGGTCATTTAAAACAAGCATTACGACAAAAAGAACAAAACCGTGAAAGTTATCTACGCCAATTCCATGCCCAACAAAAGCACATCGAAAAAACCGAAGCTTATATCCGAAAATATAAAGCTGGTTCTCGCTCTACCATGGCAAAAAGTCGCCAAAAACAATTAGATAAAATTGAGCGATTGACTCCGCCTGCCTCAACAGCTAAGCCAATCTTTGATTTTCCTTATTCTCCGATCGTAACGACATTGGCTGTTGAAACGACCGATTTAGTTATTGGGTATGACCGACCTTTGCTTTTGCCGATCAACCTAACCATCCGCTTTGGTGAAAAAGTGGCGATTCGTGGATTTAACGGTATTGGTAAATCCACACTTTTGAAAACCTTGATTGGTGAAATCGAACAACTAGCCGGCGAATATCACTTTCCCGACAACACAGCGATCAATTATTTCTCACAAGATCTCATTTGGGAAAAACCTTTAGAAACCCCCTTACAATATCTAGGCGCACAGTTTCCTAAAGCAACCGTTAAAGAATTAAGAAGACAACTAGCCAAATCTGGTTTAGTCAATCAACTAGCTAGTGAACCACTTTCTACTCTTAGCGGTGGTGAACAAACCAAAGTAAAATTGGCACAACTCACGATGAACCAAGGAAACTTATTAATTCTTGATGAACCAACGAATCATATCGATCATGAAACAAAAGATAGCTTACAAACCGGTATCAAGCATTTTCCTGGGACGGTGATCATCGTCTCTCATGAACAAGAATTTTACCAGGATTTAGTCGATCGAGTCATTGAAATCGAGGGATAAAATTGACTAAATTCTCTAAAAATAGATTATGTACATCATTTAACACCAGCCTGTCTCCTCTACACAAGAACCCTTGTGTGGATGGGGGCTATTGCTGTTTAGATCATCGTTTTTTACAATCTTCTCTCTTTTCTTAATTGTCCAGGTAAACATCGCCCCAATTTAGAATCGTTAAAAAAACGGTAGACTCATTAAGTGTCTATTGTATCTTCATTCGCCAAAGTTCGAAGATGGTTACTTTTTTCTACATGGTCAATTATTAGCAAAACCAACGTCGTAAAAGCGGTGAGTAATCTAACTTTTTCTAAAATGGAAATTACTACTTTACCCGTTATCTCCTACTAAATAAACATCCCTATCACTTCCACCACTTCAATCCACGTCAACAAATCACATTGTTCAATTTTTTCAATATTTCTTGTGGTATAATCAACCGATCTTAATTGGTGTGTAGCTACTTCACCCACTATTTTCTGCGGGTCTTTTATTTCAATATATGTTGCAAAGTTCCTCTTTGTAGAAGTGATAGGACAAACTAAGCAAAAACCTGTACGCTCATTAAACTCGTCTCTACTAACTACTAACGCAGGTCTACGCTTTCTTATCTCTTTACCTTTAGAAGGGTCAAAGTCGATCCAAATAATATCCTTTTGTTTTGGATATTTCATCTAGTATTCCTCGCCTTCAAGTTTCATGCTCTCCCATTCGGATTCTTCGGCTGTAATCGATTCTCTAAAACCTTCCCAAGCCTTTTCGTTTTTAAAAATATCTTCTTTCTTAGGTTTCAATATATATGCTTCTCCTACTTTCAAAATAGTAAATAATTCTCCCACTTTTGGAGATATATCCTTCGGGAAAATTGCCCCCACAGAATTACCTATTTTTCTTGCTACTGTTTCCATATCTTTCATCTCCAATCCTTTTGTTAAATTAAGTTTAACTCAGTTTAACGAAATTATCAAAACATATTTTTCAAGTGAATAGATTTTTATGGAAACAACTCATTTTCATATGAAAATGTTATACAAATTAAATATAAAAATTTCTAAGTAGTCTACTAAATATTTTTTTGGATTTTTCATAATATAACTGGTACTAAACAAAGTGATTTTATACTATTGAACGTATCCATATTATTTTTTCGTTGGAAGTTGCACGAAATTTTCTAATAACTGTGGTTGATCGCGAAATCAGTTATAGAAACTCCCAAATAAAATAGGATAGAAGTATATTAAAAAAGTAAGCGAAAGAATCGAAAAACGACTTTCGAATCCTTCAGCTTACTTTTCAAGTTGGACACTTCTATCATGACCGCTTTTGAAAAATGATGTATTGACAAATATAGGCACATAATTGAAAGGCTAAACCAGTAAGTGTTACGCCGAGCCAACCAAATTGTTGCCACATCGTTGTGCCTAGTAATGAACCAGTAGCACCACCAATAAAATACATAAACATAAATACTGTATTATTCCGATTACTTGCTGCTTCGCCTAGTCCTTGTACTCGTGTCTGATTTGCCACTTGCCCAAATTGATTCCCGACATCTAACAGAATAATTGCCACTAACAAAACGACTAAATGACTCCCTGCAACTAATAAAGCAACAAAACTGAGCGTTTGCATCGCAAGTCCCATTCCGACAATCTTTCTCTCGGAATAAGAATCAGACAACCGGCCAACAATCGGTGCAGCTACTGCTCCTGATAGTCCAAAAATCGCCAAAATTCCTGCTTCAAATGTTCCCCAATGGTACACCGGACTACTGATATAAAAAATCAATGTTGACCAAAAAATCGAAAAAGTTCCAAACATAAAAAAGCCACTAATAGACGCTTCTCTCAATAAGCGTTGTGTTTTCACTAAATAAGGTAAACTTTTTAAGGAATCAAGATACGATACAGATGAAGTTGTTTTTATTTGCGTTCTTGGCATTTTCCAATACAATAATCCGGTCAAGATAGCCACTAACACTAAAGCAAAAAGATAAATCATCCGCCAAGAAAAGAGGCTTGCTACAATGCCCGAAACCGTCCGTGAAAGTAAGATCCCCACTAATAAACCGCTTAACAAGGTCCCCATCACTTTTCCTCTAGCCTTGGGCCCTGCCAATACTGCTCCATAGGGAATAATGATTTGGGGCACGATCGATAATAAGCCGATCAAAAAAGAAGCACACGCAAATAATGTAAATGACGGTGCAAAAAAGGCCGCTAACAATGAAATCGCAGAGAGTGCAGCCATTCGGATAATCAACTTCGGACGATCGACTACATCCCCTAATGGCACCAAAAACAACAAACCTAACGCATAACCAAGTTGAGTCAACATCGTCAAAATACCAATCGCACTAGTGCTAACCGATAAACTGGTTGCCACTTTCGTACCGATCGGTTGGATATAATACATATTCGCTACTACCACACCACAAGTAATTGATAAGAGCAAAATCAGTGAAGATGTTAACGTCGTTTTTTCATTTTTATCCATTTATCTCCCTCATTTCCTTTATTAGTTTACAACTTCTAAGAAAAATTGGGAATAGGAAAGTTCAGTGTTTTACTACTTTATGAAACATAAGTTATCGTGAAATTAAAATAAAAATGAATCTTAAAAGTATAGAACGAAATCAAAGGGATATTTCTTTTAATCATTGATAATATCAATTATTTTACATGTCGTTTTCTACGATCCTTGTAAATAATTACCACTAGAAGTGTCAAAATAAGGACACTAGCTACTAACAACAAAGCCGTCTTACTATAGCCATGAAATAACGCTTCGCCTCCACAAGCATAAAGAATTGAGGAAGGAATCACGCCAATCACGATTGATAAAATGATGTCACGAATTTGTAGATTTAACGTCATCGCTGCAAAGTTGATAACGGAAGAAGGGATCACAGGAACCATGTACCCCACCATTACGCCAATTTTGGGATGTTTCATATTGCGGATCGCAGTTACCCAGCGATTGGATTTTTTTGAATGATCAAACAGCTTTAAATGTTGCATTAAAAAAATCGATAACATATTCCCAAAAGCATTACCAGAGACATTGATTAAAGTTCCTAGCAACGGACCATAACTTAAACCTACCAATACACCGATGACAGAAGTAGGGATACCTGGAACAGCACACATCACGCTGATCAGTAATATCAAAAAGAGCGCTGTCCGAAAGCCATGTGATCGAATCTGATCCAGTAATGCTTGTCGACTGGTCTTGGGATCCAAAAACATTTGGATATCCGTCTGATACTCCAAATATAAACGATAACCAATAAATAGAATCAAAAGGAGTCCAATAATGATTAAGAAAACACGTAGTTTTTTTGTTTTCATTTTTTCACCTGCCTAAAATAATCCATCTTCTATTAGAGTATCACAAAAATAACCATGAGTCTTTTTTATTCATTTTACGCTTTTTATCACATTGGTAATTATTCAGAAGTATGAGAAAAAGAGTCTGGGGAATCACTTTAAAAACGGGTAAACGGTATTCAAAGAGCTGCCCTTAGGCGATAAGTCAAAAAATCTCAAAACATGGGAAGCTGTTTCAAAAAATTCTTTCTTATTGTCATTGGAGCTACCCGATGCTTTCACAACTTCATTTTCGCGGTATTCCAAATTCTATCAGAAAATAAGCCGAAGAACACCAAAAATAGGGGATGCTATTTTTGGATTCTCCGGCTTATTTCTCAGAGCTAGACACTTCTGTCACAGTCTCTTCTGTTCATTTATTTTCCTTTTTTATGTGTTTGAAAAAGTCTTTTTTTTATCGTTAATCTGGCAAAGAAAATAACCAAAAGGATTCCTAAGATAATTAGATAGGGTATGAATGTAAGTGTTATTTCTTCTAACCCAAAATGATCGAATATTTTTTTTAATAAATAATCACTCAAAAAAACGAGGAAAAGCACACGAAACGTTCCCCAAGCTTTAGCATTTGGTAGCATCTCAACCATACCGACAACAACAATAGGTACTCTAAAATAAATTTCATTGAGAGTAAATGAGTGATGCCCTTTCAAAATGAATTCTACACTTCCTATTAAAATAAACAATACAAGAAATACACCTATTATATATCTGGAATCGAACTTTTTCATCATTACACCTTACTTACATTGTTTTATATTCTGTTCCAATAAAAACAGTCTGCGAATCATTCCACATTTCCCGAACGTATAATCCAATCCAACCGTTCCCATTTGTATCTAGTGCTGCTCTCCAGTTCTTAATCTATCATGATATCTGGCGGGCTATGAGTTGGCAATATGCTGAAAAATAAACGACAATGGTCTTTCTCGGCTTCAATTACAATGATAACATACGCAAAAGAACGAAATAATAGATATTTAAGACTTCGAGACCGCTAAAACAACCTCTCATTCCTGCCTCACTATCATCCCACTCCTAAAAAATGAGCTTTTTCTTTCGGAAAATCTTTAATGTTGGAATAAAAAATAACACCTAATCATTAGCTGATTAAGTACTATTACCAAATATCTAAGTACAAAATATCTAATGCGTGTCTACCGTCTTCTGAAAGATTATAGTTCTCATCAAAGGATTGAAGGATATGAAAATCTTCAATTTTATCGTAAATCTGCACAACTTCATCATCCGTATAATTACGATCTTGAATAATGACGTTCAATTTAGTTTTCAAAAACTGGATATCTGCAGGGCTTAGCATTTTATAAAGTTCCATCTTTTACTCCTTATTTCTTTTTTAGAGACATTGGATAGACTGTCATCCTTCAAACATTATCAGTCCCATAAATTATAGAGCCAAAATAAAAAAGCATTGAAACCCTATCATATCAAGGGTCTCAATGCCAACTAATTTCGAAAAATTATTTAACAGTTACAGATGCGCCAACTTCTTCAAGTTTAGCTTTTAATTCTTCAGCTTCTTCTTTAGATACGCCTTCTTTAACTGGTGCAGGAGCTCCGTCAACTACAGCTTTAGCTTCTTTCAAGCCTAAGCCAGTTGCTTCACGAACTGCTTTGATAACTTTAACTTTTTGGTCTCCAGCTGCAGTTAATTCTACAGTGAATTCTGTTTGTTCTTCAGCAGCAGCAGCGCCACCAGCAGCAACTGCAGCTACAGGAGCAGCAGCAGATACGCCAAATTCTTCTTCAATAGCTTTAACTAAGTCGTTAAGTTCTAGGATAGTTGCTTCTTTTAACTCAGCAACAATGTTTTCAATGTTCATTGCCATTATAATTTCCTCCGTTTTAGATGTTCGTATTTTTATTTATGCTATGCGGCTATTAAGCTGCATCTCCATCTTCTTTGTCTGCCACTGCTTTGACAGCGTAAGCCACGTTGCGGACTGGCGCTTGTAGTACAGATAGCAACATAGATAGAAGTCCTTCGCGGTTTGGCAATTTTGCCAATGCTGTGATTTCTTCCAATGAAGATACTTTACCTTCGATGATACCGCCTTTGATTTCTAATGCTTTTGCTTCTTTAGCAAATTCGTCCATGATTTTCGCTGGTGCTACAACGTCTTCGTTACTAAATGCAACGGCTGTAGGTCCAGTGAATACTTCGTCTAAGCCTTCTAATCCAGCTTTTTTAGCGGCACGTGAAAGGATTGAGTTTTTGATAACTTTCATTTCTACGTTTGCATCACGAAGTTGTTTACGTAAACGAGTCACTTCATCAACAGTTAAACCACGGTAGTCAACTACGACTACAGAAGCTGCTGCTGTAAATTTTTCGCTCACTTCATCAACGATTGCTGCTTTTTTTGCGATAATTGCTTCACTCATTTTTGAGTTTCACCTCCTGAATTTTGATGGAAGAGTTTTTACACTTGATCATTGACCAAGTATTGTTCATCATCTACTCACTTCGTTCTTAGTGATTCATCATGCTTCGCTTGAGAGGGAACTTCGCTCACTCTGTTCGCCAAGTATTGTTCATCATCTACTCACTTCGTTCTTAGTGATTCACAATAAAAAAACTCTATGCCACCGTAGACATAGAGGGACTATTGAAAGTATTCAATAAACGTCCTCGGTAGGAAATTAAGGCTACGCCACCTACTGTCTTCGGTACAAGTTAATTATTAACCTCAACTAGCTTAGCATGCTAAACTAGTTGAGTCAAGAATTATTTTTCAGTTGGATCAATCAACGTTCTAATTCAAGAATTAGAAAGAAGCTTGGTCTACATGGATACCAGGTCCAAATGTTGTTGTAACTGTGATATTTTTCATGTATTGACCTTTAGCTGCTGATGGTTTAGCTTTCACTAATACATCATGGATTGTTGCAAAGTTTTCAACTAATTTTTCATTGTCGAATGATACTTTACCGATTGGTACATGGATGTTTCCAGCTTTGTCTACGCGGTAAGTAACTTTACCAGCTTTTACTTCGTTAACAGCTTTTGTTACGTCCATTGTTACAGTACCTGTTTTAGGGTTTGGCATTAAGCCTTTAGGTCCTAAAACACGTCCTAGACGACCAACAGTTGCCATCATATCAGGTGTAGCAACAACTACGTCAAAGTCAAACCATCCGTTTTGGATTTTTTGAACCATGTCGTCGTCACCAACGAAATCTGCACCAGCTGCTTCAGCTTCTTTTGCTTTGTCTCCTTTAGCAAAAACTAAAACAGTTTGTGTTTTACCAGTTCCGTTTGGTAATACTACAGCACCACGAATTTGTTGGTCTGCTTTTTTAGGGTCTACGTTCAAACGGTATGCAACTTCAACAGTCGCGTCAAATTTTGCAATGTTTGTTTCTTTTGCTAAAGCTACAGCCTCGGCAACAGGATAAACTTTACTTGAATCAACTTTTTTTAATGCGTCTTGCATTTTTTTGCTCTTTTTAGCCATTTTGGTTCCTCCTTGATTGTGGTTATAACGGTTGTACCTCCCACGTGTTCTATATCTTTCAATACAGAGCCAACTGAGAAGCTACTTTCTTAGGGTGTAGCGATTATTCTACAGTGATCCCCATGCTTCGTGCAGTTCCTTCAACCATGCGCATAGCTGCTTCGATATCAGCTGCGTTTAGGTCTTCCATTTTTAATTCAGCGATTTCTTTTACTTGATCGCTAGAAACTTTAGCAACTTTAGTTTTGTTTGGTTCGCCTGAACCTTTATCGATTTTTGCAGCTTTTTTCAATAATACTGCAGCTGGTGGTGTTTTTGTAACGAATGTGAATGAACGGTCTTCGTATACAGAAATAACAACCGGAATGATTAAACCTGCTTGATCAGCTGTACGAGCGTTGAATTCTTTAGTGAATCCCATGATATTGATACCCGCTTGACCTAGTGCAGGACCTACTGGTGGAGCTGGAGTTGCTTTACCTGCAGGAATTTGCAATTTAACGATTTTTTCTACTTTCTTTGCCACGAGACATACCTCCTTAAGTCCGTGATGTGGTTAATTGGAGATGCATATTTCTCCTCCCACGTTTTCACTCATAATCCTTCGATTATCAGTCAAAATAATGCATATGACAATGCACACTGATACAGTATAGCAAATATATTCTATTTTTCAAGATTTTTTTCTGATAAATGTTTAATTTATTGCTTGAACCTCTAAAAAAAACTAAAAATCAACAGGAAGTCCACCTCATCTTCCTTCTTTTGTGATACACTTACGCTGAAAAGAAAACAAGCGAAAATACATAAGGTATCACTACCGCTCACTCATTAGTAATTTATGCTTTCTTCTATTTAAAAATATAAAAATATTGTTCGATATATTTTCATAGCTATCATTGATACGTTCCTTAGATTAATGCACACTTGTGAAATATTTATTTAATTTAACTAATGTAGTTTATGGTTCAAAAATGATGAGGAAACGAGTAAGTGAGCTATACACAGTTCACTTACTTTTGCTGGGGTGTTTATCTATTTTAAAGAGGTGGAAAAATGAAAGAATTAAGATATCGTAGTGTTTTTGACATTATTGGTCCAGTCATGATCGGTCCAAGCAGCTCTCACACTGCTGGAGCTGCTCGAATCGGCAAAATCGTCCGTAGTATTTTTGGGGAACAACCAGATTCTGTGGATATCTATCTTTATGAATCATTTGCAAAAACCTATCGGGGACACGGAACAGATATCGCCTTAGTTGGTGGTTTGTTAGGCATGGAACCAGATGATGAGCGTCTGGCAGATTCACTGCAGTTAGCTTATGAAGCAGGAATGGAAGTTCTCTTTGTGCCTAAGGGTGAAAAAGCTGAGCATCCTAACTCCGTTAAACTATTGTTGAAAAAAGGAAAACGGAAACTTTCAGTCACTGGTATCTCGATTGGTGGCGGAAATATCCAAATCTCGGAATTAAACGGCTTCAAAATCTCATTAAGCATGGGAACACCGACCTTTATCATCGTTCATCAAGATGTACCTGGGATGATTGCTAAAGTAACGAATATCCTTTCAGAAACAAATACAAATATCGGTACAATGACTGTTACACGAGAATCAAAGGGTGAAAATGCCATTATGATCATTGAAGTAGATGATCCACAAGTAGATGATACCATCAGTAAACTAACGCAATTACCGAAGATCGACAGCGTTAATTATTTTGATTAAAGGAGGAAGAAAGATGTTTTTCTCTATTGAAGAGTTGGTTCGCCAAGCAGAAAATTATCCTAGTGTCGCAGAATTAATGATTGCTGTTGAAATGGAAATGAGTGGTCGTCCACGGGAACAAATCATTGCAATCATGGAAAAAAACCTCAGTGTCATGGAACAATCCATCACTGAAGGAAACGAAGGTGTAACGTCTGTGACTGGAATCACTGGCGGTGATGCCCAAAAACTAGCTCGTTACTTAAAAGAAGCCGACTTTTTAAGTGGTGAAACCATTTTGTCAGCAGTCCGCAACGCTATCGCTGTCAACGAAGTAAATGCAAAAATGGGGTTGATTTGTGCCACCCCTACAGCAGGAAGCGCTGGTGTTGTACCTGGTGTCCTCATGGCTGTCCGTGACCGATTGTCTTTGACCCACGAACAACAGATTGAGTTTCTTTTTACCGCTGGTGCCTTTGGATTAGTCATTGCCAATAACGCCTCCATCAGTGGTGCAGAAGGCGGATGCCAGGCAGAAGTTGGTTCAGCAAGTGCAATGGCCGCTGCCGCCCTAGTCTGTGCAAAAAATGGCACGCCCCATCAAGCAGCCCAAGCTATCGCAATTACGCTGAAAAACATGATGGGTCTGATTTGTGATCCTGTCGCAGGCCTCGTTGAAGTCCCTTGTGTTAAAAGAAACGCCCTCGGCTCTTCTCAGGCATTCATCTCGGCAGATATGGCCCTAGCAGGAATCGAAAGTGTCATCCCACCAGATGAAGTCGTCGCAGCGATGTATCAAGTAGGTCGTCAGATGCCAGCCATCTTTAAAGAAACGGCTGAAGGTGGTTTGGCGGTTACACCGACAGCAAAACGTTTAACAGCCGAACTCTTGAATCACTAACAATAGTTTCCTTATAAAAAATGAATAGTTATTTGTTTCATGTGAGGGTGTGTTGATTCCCCTCATTTTGAGCAATAAAAAGAGGCTCTTTTAAAATCGTTTTTCGCATTTTAAAAGAGCCTTTTTTTATTGTCAAAGAGTATTTCTATTTATAAGCCATCGTAAAAACACATGATTTACACCACCTTGCTCATGTTTGCTCATTATAGAAGAACTTTTTTTCTTTTTTTTTGGAAAAATAAGGTGTTAGAGAACATTCATTTTCAAATAAAACGCTTTCTTTGTTTTGTACACTTGTGGTACCAAATACAAAGGAGTGATAAAAAATGAAAAACAAAAAATTAACTTGGGGCTGTTGGTGGCTTGTCCTCTATCTCTTACTAACAACGATACTTCCACCTAGTATCATAGCTTTTGCGACCGATCATACCCTTCATTCTGCAAGTAGAGAAGCACCAGTGACGTTCACACTACCTAATGCGCTTTCGTCTCCCGAGGAACCACAAAAAATAACAGAAATAGAAAAACTCAAATTTGAAAAAGACCCATCTTCTTTATCGAGTCAACGAAACGTCTTCGATAATTTGATCTTAAATGACTACTTAGATTTAATGTATGGCCCAGCGTTCCTACCGTTAAGTACTCGTTTCAATCTCGCACCGATCGCACCAATTATTCAAGCGGTCACCTTAGCAGAGTTTACTACCCCGTATCTCAAACCCGGTGCACAAGAAACCGCCCTTAGTCAAGCTTATCGTCTCACACAAAAGAAGTTGTTACGACATACCCTTGCTGTTTTTGACGAAATCATTGATCATCCAGAAAATCCTACCGATTTAGACGAATTTAGCAAAATGGAAATGGCTAGCTGGATTGCTTTACAAAACCAATTTATCGATTACTTAAATGTCAGTCCCGATCTGTCAGGCTATCAACTCATCAAAACCAAAGAAAAATTGACTTTTCGACCAAAAACAACTGATGGACAAAGTTTATTAGTTTATCTAGAGAATTCGATCAATAATTACTACCCCGGGAACATCAAAATTCCACCTAGGATCGGCTCATTACAAGAAATCACGTTTGTTCCTTCGATGTGGACCGATAAGCAAGTGAATGCTACTTTTGCATTTACTGCCTATGATCATGAGAAACAAACCTACAATAACTACAGTTCTAATACGATCAATATTGCCATCGAAACAGATTTTGATACCTTCCTTAACCAAATGGACACACCTGAGACCGTACTACAGTTCTTTTTGAATCATGCAACCGTTCAAATAGGTGCGATCCCACCAACCGATGTCGATACCGTCAATCGGACAGGAAAAGACATCACTGGAGCAATGATCAAGGAACGTGACCAGCTGATCAGCCAATTTCCAGAAACATTTTATACTAATTTCTTCCGAATCGTTGCACAAGCCAATGGGCAGGATTTAGTACTCAATCGAGAGGGCGCATTTGTTTATCGCGGGACACAAACCGTTGTGCCGATGGAACAAATTACCATCGGCTATAACCAACAAGTCATCTATTCTTTACGGAAAGTCCAGAAATTTTTTGGTATTTACGCTACATACTACGCATTAGCTGATGGTCTTTATGACGAGGAACGAACCGACGCCTTACCTAAAACCTTAAATGACGACACGGTAAATGTCTTAGAAGAAATTGGTGGCAACGTCTTAAAGAACCTACCGAATTACGAAAATACCGAATTGCGCATCAAGCAATCTGAGATGAAAATTGAACCACTGGATGTGCTTTTAGTGGCCATGTGTTTGCCGTGGAGTGAGATGCGTTCCTTATTGACCACGGTCGAACGAGGAGAACTCATCGGTGCTGTTGAAGTCGAAGAAGCACAAGCCAAAACCATTTTAGCAGCAGAAGAAGAAATCCTTCTCAAAGGGTGCCCAAATAAAGGCATCGTAGAAAAGATCCAACCGACGAAATATTTTAAACGAAAAACTCTCAATCATCTAGCGGGTGAGGTCAAACCAGGCAAAGATGGTGTTCCTAATCTGTCAGGTGCGCATTCAAGACACCCAGATTTTTATAGAAAAGAAAGTGGCATTATCTACGAACCAATCGGAGAAGTAAAAAAAGGTATGCCTTATGAAGCGAAAGTAAAATACGCAGGAAAATATAAAGAAGCTAATTCTACTGTCTTTCCCGATGATTGGGATGCAGAAAAAATCATGAAAGAAGTCGAACAAATTATTTCCGAAACGACCTTTAATGGCACCGGAAATAAACCATTCAGCGGAAAAGCAAGCAACGGTCTTTTTGAGATCCAAGGTCATGTTAACATCAAAGAAAATGGAAAAATAACGATTTCCACCGTCTATCCTCTTGTAAAAAAATAGAAAAAAGTTGGGACTTTGCTTACTCTAAGTCCCAACTTTTTTGATAGCGCCTTATTTCTGTTTGAAATTCTGCAGGAGTATATAGATGTCGCCAATAATACTTATTATAAATTTTAAACGTATGAAGGATTTTTAGGATTTCTGCCGTCAATTCTTGAGATAGTCCTAAGTATTCCGTGCTAGGGATTCCTCCTCGAAAATAGTCCCCATGGTACCCATAACCTAAGGAATAAGGGGTTGAAGCATATAAGATCGTATCCTCATAATAGACGGTATACTCTGTATCTGCTAGCCCCGCTCGTGGATCATCAGAATCATCCTCTTCTGGATCAAAAGGACACTCGGATAAAAACAGCCCATCTTCTGGGCCAAAATCAATAAAGTCCTCATGGTAGACCACGGACAAGTGCGGATCAAGCTCAGCTAATTCTTGAGCCATTTGTTCTGTGGTTCGTCGGACAAATTCAGGGTCTCGTTGTTTTGGATCAATAAAAAGGAGTGTGCGCGCCTCGTTATTTGTTTTTTCGGGGATCAAGGATACTCTACTATTGATTTTATTGATTTCTGCTTGAAATTGGGTTACTGAATAAAGATCCCGCCAGTAATGAAGATTTTGGATCTGATAATCATGGATGAGCGATAAAATCTCAGGATCAATACGTCTCATCAAAGACCAAAAGGGATCTTTATCTCTCCCTTTTCTTGTATAAGTTTTATCTATGACCTCACTATACGGTGTGATCACATAAATAGGAAACCCATTTAATCTCAAAACATATTCATAGTAAACAAAGTGTTCCATTGGGTGATTCGGCACTCGTGGATCCCAATAAAGCGGAGCTAATTGAGGAAACACTTCAGGACCGTAATCAACAAAATCATCAAAATGTTCTAGTGTTAATCGTTCATCAATTGCTTGAAATTTTTTAGTTAGCTTTACAGTCATTTCTTGGATGGCTTTTTGTGGTCTTCGTTGAGGATCAGGGAAAAAAACTCTCATGCTCATTTACTCCTTTCGCTAGCTTCTATCTTTTATTATTTCATAGAAAATGCTGAAACACGGGTACATTTTTCCTTATTTTTCGAAAAAAAAGTTTCTTAGAGGCTGAGCTTAAAATGTTGATTATCCAAAGATAAGCAGAAAGTTCTCGAAGGTGCTCCTTTTGTATCTCTGTTTATTCGTTTTTATCCATGCTAAAGAACTGTTTACTCTAAGTCCCAACTTTTTTGATAGCGCCTTATTTCTGTTTGAAAGTCTGCAGGCGTATATAGATGTCGCCAATAATAGTAGTTATAAAGGCTAAATTTATTCATTATTCTTAGGATTTCTGCCGTAAATTCTTGAGATAGTCCTAAGTATTCCCTGCTAGGGATTCCTCCTCTAAAATAGTCCCCATGGTACCCATAACCTAAGGAATAAGGGGTTGAAGCATATAAGATCGTATCCTCATAATAGACGGTATACTCTGTATCTGCTAGCCCCGCTCGTGGATCATCAGGATCATCCTCTTCTGGATCAAAAGGACACTCGGATAAAAACAGCCCATCTTCTGGGCCAAAATCAATAAAGTCCTCATGGTAGACCACGGACAAGTGCGGATCAAGCTCAGCTAATTCTTGAGCCATTTGTTCTGTGGTTCGTCGGACAAATTCAGGGTCTCGTTGTTTTGGATCAATAAAAAGGAGTGTGCGCGCCTCGTTATTTGTTTTTTCGGGGATCAAGGATACTCTACTATTGATTTTATTGATTTCTGCTTGAAATTGGGTTACTGAATAAAGATCCCGCCAGTAATGAAGATTTTGGATCTGATAATCATGGATGAGCGATAAAATCTCAGGATCAATACGTCTCATCAAAGACCAAAAGGGATCTTTATCTCTCCCTTTTCTCGTATAAGTTTTATCTATGACCTCACTATACGGTGTGATCACATAAATAGGAAACCCATTTAATCTCAAAACATATTCATAGTAAACAAAGTGTTCCATTGGATGATTCGGCACTCGTGGATCCCAATAAAGTGGAGCTAATTGGGGAAACACTTCTGGGCCATAATCAACAAAATCATAAAAATGTTCTAGTGTTAATCGTTCATCAATTGCTTGGAATTGCTTGGTTAATTTAGCAGTCATTTCTTGAATATCTTTTTGTGGTCTTCGTTGAGGATCAGGGAAAAAAACTCTCATGCTCATTTATTCCTTTCGCTAGCTTCTATCTTTTATTATTTCATAGAAAATGCTGAAACACGGGTACATTTTTCCTTATTTTTCGAAAAAAAAGTTCCTTAGAGGTTGAGCTAAAAACATTTATTATCCAAAGATTAGAAGGAAATTCTCGAAGGCGCTACTTTTGCATCTCTGTTTATTCGTTTTTATACATGCTAAAGAGCTCGGGACGACCTTTTTGTCCCAAGCTCAGCGACTATCGAATAATTAGAGGTTACTGGACTGATCTTCGTAACAAGCGCTACTTTTCTAAAAAATAGAAGGCGACTGAAAATCCAACATGCCATTCCTGCCGATTGTCATAGTTTTTTTTATGTTATATCGATAGTTAAAAAATATATTTATAGATATTTATATACTTTAACAACCTATTTTTTTCATTAGTCGATGTTCCAAAGAAACTGGCGCGTGAGGGCATCAACTTCTTTATCCTCATGAAGCATACTATGCGTTACGTTCTCCCCTGTGATCACTTTTTCTTCCACTTGATTTCCATGTTGCTTCAATAACGCATACACTGCTAAAGCGCTGCTTAATGGCACCGTCCCATCACTTAAATCCGTCTCACTCACTTGTCCTGCAATCAGCAGGATTTGTGTAGTGGTTGGCACATTGCCAATAAGTCGTTGGTAGTCTTGATAACGACTAGAAGCTATCGCTGGACCATTAGCTAATTCATCGCTGATACTTTGCCCATTATTTTCTTCAAAGTCATTGAATGGTGCGGCAATTGCCACGAATTTATCCACTTTAGGCAACGTTTGATCTTGTCCATAAGTAGCTAAATACCGAAGACCACTGACGCCCCCCATCGAATGTCCTACCAGATTCACTTGATTGATTCCATACGTCTGTTGCAAATAACTTAAGCAGTCTTTGATCCATTCTGTTTGGTTCCATTCATTATTTTTATTATCTACAAATAGAACTTGGATCATTGGATTATCTGCTTCTTTTGAAAGTTCTCCTTCTGCCTGTACATTGCCATTGACATCAACCGTCAATGTTAATTCTTTTTTCCCACTCTCTGATGATTCCAGGCGCTGGATCATTCCTTTGAATGAATTAACTGTCCCACTATATCCATGGAAAAACAAAGTAGGGGTAGTCGATTGCGTTTCCTTTTCTTTCGTTGCTTGCGTTGTTTCAACTGTTTTAGCAGCTTCAGACGACTGACTTGTTTCTTTTGTCTGACAGCCACTTATAAAAAGAACACTGACCATCAATAAAAAGCCGACGATTCCAGACTTTCTCCAATTTTTCATTGTTTCTCCTTTCTAATTTGATCGATTCTCTGACTAGCATTCTCAATTTTCCACTGACAAATCGGCTCAAATTCCCAACCTCTATTAGTGGTTATTCGTGAACGACTTGAAAAAATAAACCGAAATATTGCAAAAATAGGTTAAACAATTTTTGCAAATCTCGGTTTCAATCTTTTAGTCGTGATGCTATCTGATTGTCGCATAGATTTCTATTTAAAAATCCATCCTCAGATAGTTGAATACTTAGTCGATTTTATCTACTTGTTCAAAATCAAGTTCAGTACTTGTTTCACGACCAAACATATCAATATTAACTTTTAGTTTTTCTTTTTCTTCATCTACTTCAGTTACTTGACCTTCTAAGCCTGCAAAAGCACCTTCGATGATCTTGATTACTTCGCCAACTTCGATCTCTAGATCTGTTTGACGAAGACTCATACCGATTGAACGTAAGATGTGACTTACTTCTTCTGGCAATAATGGAGCTGGCTTACTACCTGCACCATGTGACCCTACAAACCCTGTTACACCAGGTGTATTACGTACAACATACCAAGAAGCATCTGTCATAATCATTTCTACTAAGACATAACCAGGAAATGTTTTATGAACGATTTCTTTTTCTTTTCCGTTCTTTACTTCTTTCTCAGTTTCTTCAGGAACAACTACACGAAAAATAAAGTCAGCCATTTTCATACTTTGCGCACGTGATTCGATATTTGCTTTTACTTTGTTTTCATAACCAGAGTATGTATGTAGTACATACCAATTTTTTTCAAAAGATTCCATTAAAGGCTCCTCATTTCGTTGTAAAATAAAAAAACCCCAGTTTCCCGAAGTTTTTCTTCACGTTGATTATAGCACGATATCCTTGCTTTTACTAGCGACTTATTTTAGTAAGTAAGCAAATAAGCTTTGGATCGCTGTGTCCATTACGAAAAACATCACACCAAAGATGATTGATGTTTCAATGACAACTAGTGTGTCTTTGCGTAATTGTTTGCCACTAGGCCAAGTCACTTGTTTCATTTCATCTTTTACACTTTTAATGAATTTCATTGCGGGCCCTCCTGTCCTCTATTTTGTTTCTTTATGTAATGTGTATTGATTACAATATTTACAAAATTTATTGATTTCCAAACGTTCGCCACTTTTTCCTTCACTAACCGATTTGGTATAGTTTCTAGAACCACAAACGGAACAAGCTAATGCTGCTTTCTTCTTTGCCATCCGCTCCTACCTCCTCACTGAAAATCAAAATTATACTCATTTACAGTATCATGGAAAAGATTTTCTGTCAATTCGAGATTGAATAACCTATTGTTTTATAATTAATTATGATATGATTAATTTGAAATTAAGTAAAAATGAGATACATGGAGGTAACTTTATGCTACTAAAAACACTCGTATATAAGAAAAAAGATTTAACAACTGTCACAGAAACTAGTACCTTGGAAGAAGCCTTAGCGATTCTAGAATCCTCTGGTTATCGTTGTGTGCCAATTTTAGATGCTTCAGGAAATATTTTCCGTGGAAATATTTACAAAATGCACATTTATCGTCACAAAGCGAATGGTGGAGATATGACTTTACCCGTCACCCACCTCTTGAAAAATGCAACAAAATTCATTTATTTAGATACTTCATTCTTTAAAATATTTTTTACGATCAAAGAGTTGCCTTATATCGCTGTTCTTGACAATGACAATCATTTCTACGGTATTTTGACCCACAGTACATTGCTAAACATGCTTTCACAATCTTGGAGCGTAGAACAAGGCAGCTATGTTTTAACGATTGCTTCTACTGGAAAACAAGGAGATTTAGCTACGATCGCTAAAATCATCGCAAAACATAGTAGTATCGCAAGTTGCATCACGTTAGACATTGAAAAAGAAGAATACATCCGTCGTACACTGATCACGTTACCTGCACATACAGATCAAAAAGTTTGCGACACGATCGTGAACCATCTTGAAAAGAAAAATTACAAAGTGATCGAAATCGAAAATTTACAAAACCCTGAATAAATGTGTAAAGGATCAGTCAACTTTACGACTTTACGATAGAAAAAACATACTAAGATTAGAGACTGGGACAAAACTTGTCTCAGTCTCTTCTAGTATCTCTAAAAACGAATAAACGGTGTTCAAACATCAGCTCCTTGAAATAAGCCTGAATTTTTCAAAACATGAGAAGCTGTTTCAAAAAATTCTTTCTTATTGTCATCAGAGCTACCCGATGTTTTCACGACCTCTGATTCACGGTGTTCAAGAAGCAACTCCTCAACAATAAGCGATGATTTTCTAAAATATGAGGAGCTATTTTAAAAAATCCTCTCTTATTCGCTCGGAGCTAAACGCTTCTTTCACAACCTCTAATTTTGTGTAAATAAAAACAGTAGCTAAAGATGAATTTCTTTTAACTACTGTTATCCCTTTTTATAAATATATTTTAACTGATTAACAGGTTTTCCTCTATCTACCTATTGATCGCTATACTCTTTTTTCAAAGTCTAGGGAACGATCCAAGTAATACATCAATGGTGCAGAAATAGCCATAATGATGAACTCACTCAAAGCTAGCGTACCATAAGTTGTCCAAAATGCTTGTCCACCAGTTGGTACCAACATGTACGCAATCAATCCCATACTAATTGTAAAGAAAAGCGTGTTTAATGCTAATCTTATTTTGACATTCTTTACTTTATTTTGTAGCAAAGCAGTCAACCCCAATGAAATCAAGGTTTGTCCCCCACCATAGACCACATCTAATATACCAAAACCAAAAAATGCGTTATAGACAATGACGCCACCTAACACGCCCCAAAGTAATTTCCGGTTGAAGACTACTAAGTGATTCAAGCTTTCAGAAATACGAAATTGAATAGGTCCAGAAGAGACTGGTGCCACTAAAATCGTAAGTGCCAAATACAAAGCCATAATGATTCCATTTACTACAACGACCATCAATCGTTGGCGTTCCACCGTTTTTTGCATAAAATATTCCTCATTTCTCCTAGTTTTTTTAATGCGGGATGGTTGATGAACCGCAGCTGTCATAAGCAAGGATTCATTATAGCAGATATCCCCGCGATTTGAAACTGCTCCTACAAAAAACGTTCTCTAAATATAAGTCTTTTGCTTCCATGCTATTTATTCAAATCAGGGTGAACTTTACCTCTTATTTATGCACGGTGCTTTTTCAAAATTCCTCTTCTCTGCTATAATAGCCAAGGATAAAAAATAATGTTTGTTTTCTTAGTTTCGCTAAGACACAAACCATGTAAAATTAACGATAGAAGTTTCAGTTGCTTGTTCACTAAATGACTAAGCAAAAAATAGTTTGATCATTTTTTCTATTTTAATGAATGAGTGGAATGAGTGAGATTTACTCATCTTCTGAATCAGATGCAGGAGGTAAAAATGAATTTCCATTATTACTTATTGATCAATCCAGCTGCTGGAAGTGGTGCTGGTAAAAAAGTAGCAGAAAAAATGATTCCGCTATTTGCCGAAAAAAAGCTTCACTATTCGATCCAATACAGTGAGTATCCAGGGCATGATGCTAAAATTGCCGAAGAGTTAGCGAAAGAAACATTAGTTGAATGGACAGACGAACCACAAGAAAGCGAGTCTGAATTTCCCCTACTCGTGATCATCGGTGGTGATGGCACACTGCATCAAGTGTTAAATACCTTTTATCAACTAGATGTGGCATTTCCAGTAGCCTATATTCCCGCAGGCTCTGGCAATGATTTCGCTCGAGGGATTGGGTTACCTAGAAATGCCGAGAAAGCATTAGAAAATATCCTAAAGACGAACAAACCTCAAGAAATCAACCTCTTAACTTACGAGGAAAAAGTGAGTGACAAACAAGGTGTAGTAGTAAACAATTTTGGCATTGGCTTAGATGCGGCAATCGTCCATGCTACAAACCACTCTACTTCAAAAACAAAATTAAATAAATATAATTTAGGTTCTTTTGCTTACCTATTTTCTATCCTACGTGTCTTTTTTTGGCAAAAAGGGTTTCCAATCTTAGTGGACATTGGCGGAAAACAAATCAGTTTTGACAAAGCCTTTTTATGTACTGCAACGAACCATCCTTATTTTGGTGGCGGTGTAGCGATTGCGCCGACAGCAGAAATTGCCAAACCAACGATCGATCTAGTTGTTGTTGAACGAGTGAATTTATTCAAAATCTTAGGAATTATCTTCTTATTACTACAGAAAAAGCAAATGAAATCAAAAAATTTCCATCATTTTACTACTAGCAGATTGCGCATACTATCAACTGTTCCTCAGTATGGTCAAGAAGATGGTGAAGATAGCCAAAAACAACCTTTTGATTTGCAATTAGCTACCAAAAAGCAACTGTTTTGGTGTAACGTGTCACATTGATTTTGCCTATTTTATATACATTTTCTTCCATGGGTAAGATAACCCCATAAAAAGAGCTGGAGATATTGAAGAGACCGCAAAAGTCAGACTTGTTGGGCTAACTTTTGCGGTCTTTATCTATCTCTTGGCTCTTAAAAAATAAGTAACATTCTCATTAGGAGCGATTCAAGTGAGCCTGAGCCAAAACTTGCCTCAGGCTCTTACTCCATCCCAATCATTGGATCAATCCACTGTTTTTCAATCGCTTCGGTTGTTAAAATATATGTTTTTGGTAGTTGCTCTGTTGGTGCTTCTTCCATCGCTTTTGATTCGACAGACGTTTCGGTTGTGTCTTGTTCTACTGATAAAGTAAAGAGATCATCGCCAACATTTACCTCCGTTGAATCTACGACATTTTCTTGAGTGGCTTGTTGACTTGTCTCTGTTTTTACGGAATGAGCAGTTTCTCCCGCCTTGGTATAATTTCCTTCTTCAAAAGGATCATTACCTACAAGGGAATCTTCATAAGCGACAAGCTTCGTCCGTGTAACAAGACTCATACTGTCATTTTCTTCGATCCGCTTCTTCAATGTCGTCATTCGACTAGCCGATTCATTCGCAACGCAGGTAACGTACGCTTGTTCTTCTCCAAGTAGAATCAATAGTTCTTTACTTCTTGTGACAGCCGTGTAGAGAAGATTTCGTTGCAACATCCGTTGGTACTGATGAACCATCGGCAAAATGACCATCTTAAATTCGCTTCCTTGAGATTTATGGATCGAGCAACAATAAGAAAGAGTAATTTTATTCCATTCATTGCGTTTGTAAGTCACTTCATTCGCATCAAATTGAATCACTAATTCATCCACTTTATCTTCTGAATCTTTCGCTAACACGATCCCCGTGATCTCACCCATATCACCATTAAACACATTGAGTTCAGGTGTGTTCACTAATTGTAATACTTTATCACCGATTCGATAAACAGTTTCATTCCAGTGGACTTCTTTCCGCCCTGCACCTCCAGGATTAAAAATCGACTGCATCATTTTGTTTAACGCATCGATTCCAGCTGGTCCACGGTACATTGGCGCTAAGACTTGTATATCTTGTGCAGTGAAGCCTTTATTTTTGGCTTTTTCAACAATCTTTGCGATTAAAGGTTCGATACTATAGGCATCGCTTCGAAAGAAAGAACGATCTTTTTGATTTTGCAAAAAATCACTTGGTAAATGACCTTCTTTGATTTCATGAGCAAGGGGGATAATACTTGATCCGTCTCCCTGCCGATAAATTTGATTCAATTCCACTTTCGGGATTTGGTCAATTCCTAATAAATCATGCAAGACTTGTCCCGGTCCGACAGAAGGTAATTGATCTTTATCTCCTACTAAAATCACTTGCATGTTGGTAGGGATGGCTTTAAATAGTGTATTAGCTAGCCATGTATCGACCATCGACATTTCATCGATGATCAACAACCCACCTTCTAATTCTTTCGTACTTACTGAAGGAGATTTTTCTCGACCATTCAAACCTAGTAGTCGATGGATCGTGCTGGCAGGTAATCCTGTCGTCTCATTCATCCGTTTGGCTGCTCGACCAGTTGGTGCAGCCAGTAGGATCGGAAAAATTTCTTGGGTATATTTGTTTGGATCTAATTCTAAGCCATTTAATTCTGCAAACAAGTTGACGATCCCATTGATAACTGTTGTTTTCCCTGTGCCGGGACCCCCAGTTAAAATAAATAAAGGTGATCGGATTGCTTCCGAAATTGCTTTTTCTTGCGATTCTCCATATTGGATACCAAATATTTTTTCAATTCGCCGAATGTTTTTCTGCACTTCTTTTTCGTCATAGTTGATTTCTTTTTTCCGACTAAGTAACCGTTGAATCGAGTTACCGATCCCCCATTCTGAGAAATACAGACTATTTTCATAGAGATTGGTTTCTTCTTGTTGGATCTTACCTTCTTCCACAAGTTGAATAATGACCGTCGCCACTTGATCAGGTTGGATCTCAATTGGTCGACTGGTTTCCAGAATTTTGATTGTTTGATGAAGAAGCGTTTCAGCTGGTACATATGTATCGCCAGTTTGAACAGCATGTTGAAAAATCTGATGTAAAACTGCAGCTCGAATCCGTCTTGGTGAATCAGCCGCGATCCCTAATTGTTCTGCAAGATTATCTGCTCTTTTAAAGCCGATTCCTTCCACATCTTCGACTAACTGATAGGGGTTTTCCTGGATGATATCTAAAGCTTCATTTTTATATGCTTGATAGATACTAAAAGCTAACTGACTACCAAAGCCATAACGATTCAAGCCCATGATCACTTGATCCATCCCATGGTTCAAACGAATCGTCTCAACGATCATGTCTCTTTTGGCTTGATTCAAGCCTGCGATTTGTTCTAATACGGACGGTTCTTCGATGATTTTTTCAATCGCTTCTTCACCTAGTTGCTCCACGATCTTCTCAGCTGTTTTCTTGCCAATCCCAGGAAATTTTTCACTGGATAGATAACCCACGATCCCGTTGACTGTTGTTGGTTTCTCCTGCTCATAACGTTCAACCTTTAACTGTCGCCCATATTTAGGATGATCGACTAATTCGCCGTAAAAACGATAAAGCTCATTTTCTTGGATCTCACCAAAGCTTCCAGTGACCACAATTTCTTTTTCACGATAGTCAGCTGTTGTTTCAGTGAGCCGAACCAACAGTACTTTATAAAAATTACTTGGATTTTGAAAAAAGATTGCGGCAACTGTACCAACAAAATAAGGCATTTCTTCTGGCTGCATCTTGCCGCCTCCTTTCCAATTAGAGTAATGGTTCTGGTTTTGTCTCTTTTCCTAAGAAGTCAATTTCGTTCCAAACTTTTAATTCATAAGGCAACAAATTGTTGGGTTCTCCTGTTTCTAAAATCGTCAAACTACTATTATATAAGCCACCCATTTCTCTTAGTTGACTCAGTTTTTTTCCTGTCAACCATTGGATCGCCGCAGTTAATGATGCCCCATGCCCAACAAACAAGATCGGTCCATCATGTAAAGCAACGGCATCAGCCACAACTGTTTCAATACGAGTAATGGCACATTCGATCGCTTCTCCTTTAAAAGGTGTCGGATCATAACGATCTAAGTGGTTACGTAGATTGGGAAGGTTTTCCGGATATCGTTCGTACATTTCATCAATTGATTGACCTTCTAATTCTCCTAAACCCAATTCTCTTAATTTATCAGTATAAATAATTTCGACTGGATGCGCTAATTCTTGGTTGATCCCTTCGGCTGTGTCACGGGCACGCTTAGCGGTACTTGAATAGATTGCTTTAAATGGTACATACTTCACTTTTTTACCAAATGCTTTGATTTCCTCATAGCTTTCAGGTAAAAGTGGTGAGTCGCCTTGGCTTCCTTGAAAACGGCGTTCGAGATTCCATTGTGTTTTTCCATGTCGGGTAAAATATAATTCCATTTATATCGGACTCCTTATAGGCTCATTTAGACAAAGATGATGCTACTATTTTATAAAATTTGTTCCTTAAAAACAAAGAACTCCTTCAATAAAAAGTCCTTGTGATTATTCGTATTGAATCAGAATACTTGATAAATGACCTCTTGATAAACGGTATTTTCCAAGTTGATTCTGTGCATTAAGTCCAAACCAAGTAAAACATGAAAAGCTGTTTTTCTTTGTTTCTCCTTAATGCTTGAATCAGAGCACTTGGAAAATGACCTCTAGTCTAGTTTATCATTTTCATAATGGTGCGTTAACTCTAAATTAGGAAATCCTTGTTGGCGCAATGCTTCATAGACGATCATTGCAGCCGTATTTGAGAGATTCAATGAACGGACATGTTCGTCATTCATTGGGATTCTTAAACATTTTTCTTCATTTTCACGCATAAATTCTTCAGGTAACCCTGTTGTCTCCTTGCCGAATAAAAAGAAATGGTCTTCTCCATCAGCAAAATTTTCGTCACTATATACTTTATGGGCAAACTTCGATACCAAATGAAGTTTACGTTCCCCTAAATAAGCCATAAAAGCATCTAAATTTTGATGATAGGTAATATTGACATCGTTCCAATAATCCAATCCTGCACGTTTTAGATGTTTATCATCTGTTGAAAATCCTAACGGTTCAATCAAGTGCAAGGGCGTATTGGTTGCTGCACAAGTTCGGGCAATGTTTCCAGTATTTGCTGGAATCAATGGTTCAAATAAAACGATATGGTTCATTAAGATCCATCCTCTCATCTATATGTTAACTAACTAGTAGTGATTTTGGCATAAAAAAAAACGTATCAACTCGGTGTCAGTCACTGCGAGTCGTTACGTTAGTGAAGCTCTTCTCACTAACTTTTATCAGAACAGGAACCTGATAAAAACCAATGAAAAAACAACTTGTCGTTACTATATCATCAACAAACTCTTTTTGCAACCTTTAGAAATGAATAATTTCATTGCAATCGTTTTCTCTTATTTCCTTTTAATAATTCTACGTCAATTGTAATCTTTTTCAAAGGATTCTGGTACACACGCTCTTTGACGTCTTGACTGACTTGCCATTCGAGCGGAGACATCGCTAACAAATCTTGCCGATTTTTTTCTGGGATATCAAATTCGTAAGTAACACGCCGACGTTCAGTCAATTCTAGGGACTCCGCAAACTTAGCCACCACTCGTTCATTTGAATACTGTTGTTTCTCAGGCTGATCTGGATAGAACGCTTGGCGTAATTCTTTTAAATAATCTTGTTGCGGAACGATTTTCAAGACTTCCCCATCATCGGTTAGCACACGTTGAAATTCTTTATAGTGAGAAGGCGAAAAAATATTTAGAATCGTAGTAAATGTTTGGTCTTCAAAAGGAAGATTGGTTAAATCTGCTACACACCAAAACGCCTCGACCGGCTGAGCAGTAGCCGCATAAACACCTTCTTTAGAAAGATCAAAACCTACGGCCTTTTTCAACGGTTGCAGTCGTGCTAATTCATTTAAAAAGCTTCCTTCGCCACAGCCAACATCTAAGACCTCTGATCCCTGCGATACTTGTTGCGCTAACAAGTCGATCACTGGCTGATACATCCCGGCTTGGATCATTCTACGTCTGGGATCAAACATACTCTGATCATATTCCGTTTTTACCCCATGGGATAAAAAGTAAAGCGTGCCTTTTTTGGATAAGTCGAAGCGATGGTTCTGATGACAAACCAAACCGTTCTCAGTGACTGCTACTCCAGCATGGCAAAGTGGGCATCGGAACAGCTGTTGATTTCCCTTTAAAAATTGGCGACCTTGATCAATTTTTTTTAACATTTTTTTTGCTCATTTCTTGTTTTAATCGTTGAATATTGCTTTATTCCCTTTTCATCTTACCGTTAGAAGAAAACTTTAGCAACTACAAAAAATATGGTACAATTTTAGAAGAAGAAGGCGAATGATAAAGGAGCAGGCAAATGATCAAAGAATTTTGTGCAGAAAATTATACTTCCATTCCTCTAGCAATTGCTAAGGGAGCAAACCGGATCGAATTATGCGATAACTTAGCTGCTGGCGGAACCACACCTAGCACCGGAGTGATCGAAGAAGTTTTAAGCTATGCCAATGAAAAAGAAGTACCTGTAATGACAATTATCCGACCACGAGGTGGCGATTTTGTCTATAATGATATTGAATTAAAGATCATGCATACTGATTTAATCGAAGCGAAGAAATTAGGTACAGATGGCGTAGTTATAGGCTGTTTGACTCCTTCAAATTGGATCGATGAAGAGGCAATGGAATTATTGATCGAAACCTCAGAAGGTCTACAAATCACGTTCCACATGGCTTTTGATTGTATCCCGCAGGAACGGCAATTTGAAGCGATTGATTGGCTGGTTGAACACGGTGTAGACCGGATTTTAACTCATGGTGGAGATGCGAACGCACCAATTGAAGCCAATTTTGACCATTTAAAAAAATTGATTGCTTATGCTGACGGACGTCTGATCATCTTACCTGGTGGCAAGATCGATTACAAAAATGCAGAACATGTTGCCAAAGAACTAGGCGTGAATGAAGTTCATGGAACAAAAATCGTTTCATTCGACTAAATTTTTTTAGTAATAATAAAAACGTAAGAAGCAAGTTGATTACTTTGCTCCTTACGTTTTTTATTTTTATCACAGACTTGTTGCACCATCTCAAAAGGAATGGCTACATAAAATACCCCATAAACAATGAAGCGATGTTGAAATAGATCAAGACACTAGTCAAATCACTCAAGGTGGTAATAAAAGGACCACTAGCCACGGCAGGATCAAACCCTAAGCGATCCATCAACATCGGAATCAAGCTTCCTGCCAAGTTGGCTACAGTAATCGCAAATAACATGGCAATCCCAATCACAAAGCCTAAAATAAAGTTATGCTTCCAAATTCCTACAATCAAAAAGATCGTCAAGCCAGTGATTGCCCCTGTCACAAGTCCTGTGAGTACTTCAGCTAGAATCAAACGGACAAAACCAGCATCTTTGTCGTCAGAAACAGCCAAACGGCGAACTGCAACCGCCAATGATTGGGTGCCAGCATTCCCCGCAGTTCCGGTGATCAACGAAATGAAGACGGCTAAAATACTTGCTTCACTCACCAGTTCTTCGTAATGGCTGATCAACGAAGCCGTAGACATCCCTAAAAATAATAAGGTGATCAACCAAGGAAGACGTCTAGCAGCTGACTTCACGGGATTTTCATTGATTTCCTCAACATTGACCCCTGCCAAACCAGAATAATCACTTGCAGCCTCATCATCAATAACATCAATAATATCATCAACTGTTACGATCCCCAGTAGATGGTCATCGTAATCTGTTACGGGTAATGCTAGAAAGTCATAATCACGAAAGGTTTGCGCGACATCTTCTTGGTCATCCCCCACATGGACGGATAACACACGTTCGCTCATCAAGTCAGAGATCATTGCATCATCATCATTAACGATCAAATCCCGCAATGAAATAACTCCAACCAATTGTTCTTCTTGATTGACGACATAGATATAGTAAATGGTTTCAGCTACATCTGCTTCGTTTTTTAAGACATACATCGCAGAACGAACCGTTTGATTCGCCACGATCGAAACAAATTCTGTCGTCATGATCGCGCCAGCTGTTTCATCTTCATAGTGTAACAACTCTTTGATTTCACTAGCATCGTCAGCAGTCATTAAACTTAAATATTTAGCGACTTGTTTTTTATCTAAGGTATTTAGCAAATCTACCGCATTATCGGTATACATCTCTGAAAGCATTTCTGCAGCATAACTCGGACGCATTTCAGCTAAATACTCTTTCATATATTCATTGTCTTCTTCAATCACATCAAACATATCTGCCAATTCTTTAGGAGATAAGTAGGAATAGATCAGTTGACGATCCTCTTCGTTCAGAGATTGATAGAATTGCCCCTGCTCGTAAATATGCATTTCCAGGAAACTATTTCTAAATTCCTGTAGGTTATTTTCTCTTAAATCCTGTAGTAACTGGGCAAATCGTTCCTCTAGTTCTTGATTTTCATCCAACTCTATCTCACCTCACCCTAACTTTCAAAATGCTGGAGAACAGTCGCCATATCTTTAGCCAAAGGCTGTTTAAATTCCAATCGTTCCTGTGTAAAAGGATGATCAAAACGCAGGTCGTAACAATGTAAAGCTTGTCTTGCTATTCCAAGATCCATACGCCCACCATACATTTCATCTCCTAATAGCGCACAGCCAATTTCTGAAAAATGAACTCTGATTTGATGGGTTCTCCCCGTATGCAGTTGGATATCTACCAAAGCAACCTCTGCGGTGTTTTTCGTTAACCAATATTCGGTTTGTGCGCTTCGCCCAGCTGTCGAAACCATCCGTTTCAGTAAAGAAGATTGGTCTCTCGCAATTGGAAGGTCAATCCAGCCGTGGGGTGCCAATTTAGTTATTTCGCCACTCACAAGTGCTTGGTATTTCTTCACAAATCGTTTTTCTCGAAGCTGTACATCTAACTTTGCATGAGCAAAGCCATGTTTGGCAAACAACATCAACCCAGAAGTATCCCGATCTAGTCTTGTCACCACATGAATGACTTGATTTTCGTAACCTTGTCGTTTGTAATAAGCTTTTACTCGATTAGCCATCGTATAGTTTGGATGATATTGTGCTGGAATCGAAGAGACGCCAGCTGGTTTATTCACAACTAAAAGATGTTCATCTTCGTAAACGATCTCGATCGGTGTTTCATCTAAAAGCACCGTTTCATGTTCGCCTTCTGCTGGAATGACAATCGTTACCTTATCATTGTACGATAGAGAAAACAAGACATTTTCAGTTTGACCATTTACTTTGATCTCGCCACCTTGAAATTTGATTTTCGCTAACAAACCTTTAGAAATTCCTTTTTCTTTTAAAAAATATTTTATCTGCTGCGGATGATTTTTTTCATACGTCCACACAAATTCCATGTTATCCCTCACCAATAAAGGAATCTTTTACACGATGCCAAAAATGCATATGGCGATAAGAAGCAAAATGAATTCGCTCTTTTGCAATGCGATAATAGATGGAACGAATATTCGATTCCTTAATATCCAATTGGTCGACTGTAACAAGATAATCCTCTGTATTTTCTAATTTGATTTCCAGCCATTCGTCTTGTGCGATGACCATAGGCGAACCGAGTGTACGAAAGACTCGATTATTTAATGAAGCAATTTCAGTTAACTGAAAGGCATTGATACTCGGATGAATAACTGCCCCGCCGATACTTTTATTATAAGCGGTTGAACCTGTTGGCGTAGACACAGCCAATCCGTCCCCTCTGAAACTTTCAAACAATTCATTTTTGATATATACATCGGCAACCATCGTCCGATTTGATCGTTTAATCGTGGATTCATTCAAAGCCAAGAAATGTTTTGCCGGCTTATCATCTAAATAACTGATCTTTATATCGAGCAAAGGATAACTTACACTTTGTTCTTGATTGGTCTGTAAGCTATTGACTAATTCTTCCAATTCATAGTCACGCCAATCCGTATAAAAACCTAAGTGCCCTGTATGGACCCCTAAAAAACGAACTTCATTTAATAGATGGCTATACTTGTGAAAAGCGGACAATAACGTCCCATCACCACCTACGGAAATCACTAAATCGGGGCGTTGTCCGTCGATTTGAATAGCCGATTGTGTCAAAAGAGCTTTCAATCGTTCGGTAACTTCAATTGTTTTCGCTTCTTGGTTATGAACGATCGCTACTTTCATCCGTGACCTCCTCTTTTTTCTCTCGATTTAATACGGTACGATAGTAAACGTCATCTCGTTTTCCTCTTCCATGGGAAAATAGACGTTGAGCTTCTTGGATTTCTTCCCGAATATTGGACATTTCTTCGTCCAATTGATAAGCCGCTTCTGCCGCACGTTGGAGTCTTTCACTCATTTCTTCAGGAAACACGCCTTGATATTTATAGTTCAATGAGTGTTCGATTGTCGCCCAAAAGTTCATAGCTAACGTCCGGATTTGAATTTCAGCTAAAATTTTCTTTTCGCCACTGATCAACTGAACAGGATACTCAATCACTAAATGATACGAACGATACCCACTGGCTTTTTTATTTGTAATATAATCTCTTTCTTGAATCACTTTCATATCTTTTCTTTTACGAATGATATCTACTACTTGGTGGATATCTTCTACAAACTGACACATGATTCGTAATCCAGCAATATCAGACATTTCTTCTTCTAAACGGCTCATCGGAATATGACGCAGCTGTGATTTTGTCACAATGCTATCGACTGGTTTGACTCGTCCAGTAACAAACTCAATCGGAACATGTCGGTTTTGTTCTCTGAATTGCTTACGGATCCCGCGTAACTTTACTTTTAATTCTGATACTGTTTGTTCATACGGTGCTAAAAACTCTTCCCAATCTCGTTCCATCGCTGATCCCTCTACTTCGTTAACATTCTTTTCTATTTTAACATATAAATGAAGTTTTTTTGTACCTCTCGGCTTTTTGTATTGACCAAAAAGGAAAAATTAGGCAGAATGAATGAAAGGGGCGATCATTATGTCTGAAATGTTAGAAATTGAATACAAGTCCATGCTGACGCAACAAGAATATAGTCAATTGATCCAGTATTATCAACTAAAACCAGAAGATTTTACGGTTCAAACGAATATCTATTTTGATACACCAGATGGACAGCTAGCACAAAAAAATTGTGGATTACGCATCCGATTACTTGAAGATCGGGCAGAATATACACTAAAAACACCTGCAAAAGAAGGAAAACTTGAAACCACTGATACTTTAAGAAAAGAGGAAGCACTCTCTTTCATTGAGCAACGTCAATTACCACGTCAGGGTGCTGTTTTTCAAAAATTGTTAGAATTGGCTGTTCCTTCGGATGAATTGGGCAAAATTGGAGACATTACTACCAAACGTGCGGAATTTCACATTGAGGAAGGTCTTTTAGCGATTGATGAAAGTTTTGGAGAACAATTACATGATTTTGAACTGGAGTTAGAAGTATCTGATGCTACTCTTGGTAAATCTGCCTTTTTAGCGTTTTTGGAAAGACATTCTTTCCCTTATCGACCAGCTAAAAATAAAATTCAACGGATGCTAGCAGCGAAAAATTAAAGTTCTATCATTTTCACAAGGCACTTGAGTTCATTTTTTATCGTTTTTCTGTTAAGTTATACGTTGTGAATAAAAGAATTCACGAGTTGTATAGAATCTATTTTGGGGGAGATTCATATGATCGAAATCTATTTATTTGTTAATCCTTTGGGGAAACATTGTTTTACACTAGAACAACAGTTATTACAATTTATTGAAGAAGAGTACGGAAAAACATCCAAAGAAAAGATGCAATTTCGTTTTCTGCCTTTAGTTAATTTGCAGACAATTGGGGATGTCATGCAACGTAACGGAATTTCTCAAAACGACCTCGTTACGCGTAACCACTTATTTTCAACTACCTATTCTGCTGCGTTAGACTGTAAAGCGGCACAGTTTCAAGGTAAGAAAAAAGGACGTCAATTTTTGATCAAAATGCAAGAAGCTGTAGGTTGTAATAAAGTACCGTATTCTCCAGAACTTGCTGAATCACTTTTTGCAGAAGTCGGCGGCGATATCGAGATGTTCAAAGAAGATCGTCAATCCGAGTTTGTTAAAGAAGTTTTTTTCTCTGATCAAAAAATTGCTCGAGAAATGGGCATCACCAAACATCCTTCTGCTGTAGTGTATAACTACTCCTGTGAACAAGACTTTGGTGTCTTAATTGAAGGCACAAATACAGTCCGAAAAATAAAAGAACTTTGTAAGACTAAAAATGATTCTTATCAAATTTTTGATGGTGAACATTTACATACAAATGATTCTCGCTTACAACCAGGAAGTAGCCATTTATATTTACTCTCTAACTAATCATGTCAAGAACCATTCGTTTCACTAACTAACCGTTTTTCAAGTACTTAGATCGCTAAGTATTCGAAAAACGGTTATTTGGTGCTTGTAGAAAAATATGGGAATCTTTACCAACATGGACTAATAGCATCGCATCGTCTGAGGTTGAGATAAAAGTGTGTAGCATCAAGAAATAAGAAAGAGTTTTTCGAAAAACGACAAAAAGCAATCGCATCCTTCAGAAAATAGCTGATGCCATTTTCGACCGATACGACTGCTTTTTTTAATGAGACTGGGACAAAACTTGTCTCAGTCTCTTCTAGTATCTCTAAAAACGAATAAACGGCGTTCAAGAAGCAACTCCTCAACAATAAGCGACGATTTTCTAAAATATGAGGAGCTATTTTAAAAAATCCTCTCTTATTCGCTCGGAGCTGAACGCTTCTTTCGCAGCCTCTTGCTAAACGGTGTTCAAACATCAGCTCCTTGAAATAAGCCTGAATTTTTCAAAACATGAGGAGCTGTTTCAAAAAATTCTTTCTTATTGTCATCAGAGCTACCCGATGTTTTCACGACCTCTGATTCACGGTGTTCAAAGAGCTGACCTTCGGCGATAAGTCAAAAAATCTCAAAACATGGGAAGCTGTTTCGAGATTTCCATCCTTAATGCTCCTGCGATTACTCGTCGCAGTTTTTACTTGGTGAGCGCTCAGGTCAAAACACTCTTTTCACGACCTCTTGTTCACGGTGAGACAAAAGCAGCATCTTCGGAAAATTTGCCGAAATTTACCAAAAATTTGAGAAGCACCAAGTAGGTAACAATCAACATCAAAAACTAGTTTTTGTGTTTCTTGTCAATTTTCGGAAATTCCTTCTTATTTCTTGATGCTACACACTATTCTCTCAACCTCTTTCAGATTAGTTTGCTAGTGCTTCAACGATTGCTTCGTTAAATGCTGGAATATCATCAGGATTTCGGCTAGTAATCAAGCCTCGATCAATTACCACTGGCTCATCCTTCACGACGGCACCGGCATATTCGATATCTGGACGTACCGTATCATAAGCTGTCATTGTCCGTCCTTCAGTTAAACCTGTTTGAATAAATAATTGTGGACCGTGACAAATTGCAAATAACGGTTGATCATTTTTTAAAAAGTAAGAAACAAAATCAACGAATCGTTGATCTGCTCGTAATTGATCCGGTGAAAATCCCCCTGGTATCAATAGCGCATCGAAGTCTTCAGGAGAAACATCTGCAATACTTTGTTCGACTGTGAATTCTGCGCCTTTTTTTCCTTTGATTGCTTGATTTCCTTCAAACCCAATCAAAGTCACTGTATGTCCAGCTTTTTCTAGTGCTTCTTTCGGTGACGTTAGTTCCACATCTTCAACTAAATCTGTAACGATTGCTGCAACTTTTTTTGCCATTTGTTCTCTTCCTTTCTTATCGCTTAATTCAAGCCTAAAGGAATTTATTCAAGTGTGCAAATCATCTGTTTGGACTAAAGATCGGTTTTTGTCTCCATCCATCTTGTTTCTTTTAGTCATTCATCGATGTGATAAACCGGATAACAACCAACCAAATGCGTAGGATAGCCTTGCTCTTTTAGCACTTCAATCAGCTCATTCACCTTGTCGATCTTGTCATCGATAGCAACATCGATAACAAAAAAGTATTCGCCTAACCGCGTTTTTTGTGGGCGTGATTCGATTTTTGTTAAATTCACTTGATTATTAGCAAAGACCGAAAGAACTTGATAAAGCGCCCCTGGTTTATTTTCTGGCAAATCCACAAAGAATGTCGCTTTATGACTGTTTTTTTGTAATTTTGCATCAACAGGCGCGGCACTTAGAACCCAAAAACGGGTCTCATTAGTTGCAATGGACTGGATATCTGATTGCACGATGGTCAACCCAAATTCGTTTGCAGCTTCTTTGGAGCCAATCGCACCTAGACATTCTTCTGGATGGGTTGCTACTTGCTGGGCTCCTTGGGCAGTGGAACCTACTTGTTCAATCTCGACCTTTGGAAAATTTGCCCGTAGAAAAAGTTGTGATTGGGCTAATGCTTGCGGATGACTACAAATCTTTGTGATATTTCGCCAGTTGGCTTGTTGGGTCGGATGGACCATCAATTGTTGTCGGATCGGCAGAACGATTTCTCCTTGAATAGAAGGTAATGTCTCATACACATGATCAAGTGTTGGCAAAACAGAACCTTCAATCGTATTTTCGATTGGCACCATTGCATAAGTAATCTCTTTTTCTAATTGTGCATCGATCAAATCAATCAAGGAATCATAAGAAAGAAAAGTACCTTGTTTGAAATAACGTGTGGCTGCACTATAAGTAAAGGAACCTTTAGGACCTAGATACCCAATTTTCATCATTATTTTCTACCCACTTTATGATTTCTGTGATAATTTCGTCTGGCGATTTCTTAGACGTATCTATCGTGATTTTTGCTAAACTTTTGTATATTTTTTCCCGTTCCCACATGATCTCACGTAGTTTTGTGTCACTATTCTTTAACGCTAACGGTCGAATATTTGTTTGATCTTGTCGTATCCGTTCGATCAAGATATCGGCTTCTCCTTTTAAATAAATGACTTGTTGCTGTTTTAATAGTTCCTGATTTTCTTTCTGTAAGACAACCCCGCCACCAGTAGCGATCACTGCCTTTTTTTGTAAAATTTTTTTTAAAAGAGCGGTTTCGTGGTCGCGAAACGCGGCTTCTCCGAAGGTAGCAAAGTATTGCTCAATGGAACAGCCTAATTGTTGAACTAAATAGTCATCCATATCGATGACTGGTTGATCCAATCGAGCCGCTAGTTTCTTACTGATCGTCGTCTTACCAGCGCCCATAAAACCGATCAATACAAGTGACGTCATGATGGGTCCTCCTGAACCAATTTGGCTAGATCCGTAAAAAATTCAGGATATGAAATATTGACTGCTTCAGGATTGAGTAATTCGACAGGTTCTGCGGTTAGTAAAGCGGCGATTTGTAACATCATCCCAATTCGATGGTCCCCATGGCTATCCACTGTCGCTCCATGTAAAGGTGTTGGTCCGTGAATAATCAAACCATCTTCTGTCGGTTCAATGTTCGCACCCATTTTCGTTAATTCTTCCGCAGTTGCATCAATCCGATTTGTTTCTTTGACTTTTAATTCCTGAGCATCACGAATGATGGTTGTGCCTGTTGCTTGAGTAGCAGCTAATGCAATGATCGGTAACTCATCAATCAAGCGTGGGATGATTTCTCCTTGGATCTCACAAGCATGGAGTTGCGCAGAACGGACAATCAAATCTGCTGCTTGATTTTGCTCATCCAGCTGTCTTTCTTCAATATTAGCACCCATTTGCATCAACACATCGAGAATCCCTGTCCGTGTCGGATTGATTCCTACTTGTTTTAAGAGGACTTCACTGTTTGCTAAAATACTTGCTGCGACGAGATAAAACGCAGCCGAAGAAATATCCCCTGGGACAGTGACTTCTTGTCCGATCAACTGTTGTGGTCCAGTGACTATAATTTCTTTTCCTTCCACTTGGATCTTCCCACCGAATTGTTTGATCATCTCTTCGGTATGGTTCCTTGACTGTTCTTTCTCGATGATTTTAGTGGTTCCTTCGGCTTGTAAAGCTGCAAAAAGGATAGCAGACTTCACTTGCGCACTAGCAATGGGCATGTGATACTCGATCCCGTGCAATGTATTTCCAGTTACTTTTAGTGGAGGAAATTCAGCTTCGGCCGTTCCTTGTAAATCAGCACCCATCTCACGCAATGGCTTCATCACACGTTCCATCGGACGGCGATTCAAAGAAGCATCCCCTGCAATCTCAGAAGTAAATGGACAGCCTGCTAAAATTCCTAATACTAAGCGCATCGTTGTGCCAGAATTTCCTGCATCTAGCCTAGAAGATGGTGCTGTTAATCCTTCAAATCCTTTTCCTTCAATCATGATTTGTTCATTTTTTTCGGTAATACGTACCCCTAATTGCTTAAAAACTGCAATCGTACTTAAACAATCTTCAGCTTTTAAAAAATTGTTGACGATCGTAGTTCCTTTGCTGATCGCACCAAACATGATGCTGCGATGGGAAATCGATTTATCAGCAGGAATCACTAATTCTCCATTGATCCCATTTTTAGCTGTCAATAGTTTCATGACTTCAACTCCTTATCCAACAATGAAATTTTTCGGCTTCGATCAGCTTCTGTCCTTTAAGTAAATCCGCTTGATTTTTAAAAGACAACTCTAACACACCAAAAATATCTTCTCTTGTTTCTTGGATGCTCAAATTAATAATGGAAAGATTTGCCTGACTTAGTACGTTAGTAACTTTTGCGACAGCACCAGCGATATCGGGAATATCGACATATAAATCATAAAAAGCTGGAATCGCTCCTTGTTTTTTCCGGGGCAACTGATCCCGTGTTTGTTTTGCCTGCACAAAGAACTCTTGAATTGCCGATTGGTTTTGATCAATCAGTTCCTGTTTTAACGTTTCCATTGCGCCTTGCCAGTCTTCCATCAACTGAATCATCATTTCTTGGTTCGTCATTAAAATATCCGTCCACATTTGGGGATCTGATGAAGCAATCCGTGTGATATCCCGGAATCCGCCAGCGGCTAATTGTGAGGCACGTGGATATTTTTGATTCAGCTGCTCACTGATTTGTACTAATCCTGAAGCGACAATATGTGGCAAATGACTTAGCACCCCAACGATCTCATCGTGATCTTTGGCAGTTAAGCGAACAAACTTTGCTCGAGTAGGACGTAGTAAAGCGATCAGTTCTTCTGTACGTTCACTTTGACAGTCATCCGTTACGATATAATACGCTTCTTCAAATAAATACGGATTGCCTGCTTTTACTCCTGATTTATGTGAACCAGCCATCGGATGCCCACCAATAAAATCAAATGGGAGTTGCTTCGCTAGCGCCATTATCGTCGCTTTCGTACTTCCGGTATCACTTACTAATACTGTTTCTTTCAAGGGAAGTGTCGCCAAACAGTTGAGATACTCCAAGCTGACTTGAACTGGAACGGCAAGGATAATCACATCCATTTGACTAGCTGCCTCGATCCCTGTGACAACCTGATCGACTAACTGTGTTTTTTCCGCTATTTCTCTTGTTTCTTCTGAATGATCCCAGCCATAAAGGGTAATTGCTGACCCTTTGATCGCTCGGCATAAGGAAGCGCCAATCAGACCCAATCCTATGACAAACACCTTTTTTTTCATTGCTACCTCCGATTAGAATTCTTGGGTCATTTGGCGGTGATTTGCAACGGCTTTTTTTAATTCTTGCATATTATCTGCTGGAAAATGCTCAAGTATCTCGCGAACAAGAGTGGTCGCAATCACATGCTCTGCGACGACTGAAGCTGCTGGAACTGCCGTACTATCGGAACGTTCCACACTAGCTTTATAAGGTTCTTTAGTATCGATGTTCACGCTCATGAGAGGTTTATATAAAGTAGGAATTGGTTTCATCACGCCCCGAACAATAATCTGTTCTCCGTTGGTCATTCCACCTTCAAAGCCACCTAAATGATTACTTGCTCGGTGATAGCCGCTTTCGTCCCAAGTGATTTCATCCATCACCTGTGATCCTGGTAACGAAGCAGCTTCAAACCCAATTCCAAATTCGACTCCCTTAAAAGCATTGATGCTTAACATCGCTTGAGCTAACTTACCGTCTAATTTTTTATCCCACTGTACATAGCTCCCTAACCCTGCTGGCACATTTTCGACCCGAACTTCCACTACACCTCCCAAAGTGTCTCCTGCTTTTTTAGTAGCATCGATCAAGGCTTTTACTTCCTCTTCAATCATTAGATCTACCATGTTCACTTCGGAGATAGTCGTCTTTTCTTTGATTTCTGTCACGGTCAAATTCTCTGGCACATTCGCTTTGATTCCTCCAAGGATCGCTACATGACTAGCAATCTCTATATCTAAAGCAGCTAAAATCTGTTTTGCTAGTGCCCCGATTGCTACTCGCATCGTCGTTTCTCTTGCGGAAGAACGCTCTAATACATTTCTAAGATCATGGTGTTGATACTTCATACCACCAACTAAATCGGCATGACCTGGTCTTGGTTTAGCCACTCGTCGTAGATTTTCTTCTTTTTCAGAAACTGGAGTAACTGACATCACCGTTTGCCAGTTCTTCCAATCTTTGTTCGTGACAGTCATTGTGATCGGTGAGCCTAATGTTTTGCCGTGACGAATACCCGACGTGATTGTCACTTGATCTTTTTCAATCTTCATGCGCCCACCTCGACCATAACCACCTTGTCGTCTAGCTAATTCTTGATTGATTGCCTCAATCGATAAGGTTAAACCTGCTGGAACTCCTTCAATAATCGCTGTCAAATTAGGCCCATGTGATTCTCCTGCTGTTAAGTAACGCATTTACTCACCTTCTTCTAAATAATTTTTGATTGCTTCGATTGGGATCGATTGGATTTTTGCCTGACCGATTTTTTCTAATAAAATAATTTTCAACTGTTTTCCCCGGGCTTTTTTATCATGAGTGATCGCCTGGAACAACGCCTGTTCATCCCATGGTTCGTAAGAAATGGGCAACTGATACTTTTGGATCATCTTGATAAGTTGTTGCGTCGTTCCTTCAGGTGTTTCTTTCCTTTTTTCAGCATTCCGACTGATTTGTACCATGCCGATCGCCACTGCTTCTCCATGACTAATCTGTCCATATCCTGCTGTTTGCTCGATAGCGTGTCCGATTGTGTGACCAAAGTTGAGGAACAAACGACTGCCTTGATCAAATTGATCTTCTTCTACCACTTCTTTTTTTACACGTAAAGCTTTTTCGATCACTAGCTCGCTATGTGCTACTAAATCAGCTACATCAATAAAACGAGCTAACTCTCTCCAAAGACTTTCATCCTTGATCGCACCACACTTGATGATTTCTGCAATTCCTTCTTGGATCCTTTTTACTGGTAATGTCGTCAGCGTTTCTGGATCAATCAACACACCGTCTGGCTGTGCAAATGTGCCAATCATATTTTTGGCGTTTGGTGCATTGACTGCTGTTTTGCCACCTATGCTTGAGTCTACTTGTGCCAATAAGGAGGTAGGAATCTGTACAAAAGAAATTCCTCTCATGTAAGTTGATGCCACAAAACCAGCTAAATCGCCTACAACACCGCCACCTAGAGCAATAATGCCATCACTTCTCGTCAATTGTTCAGTGGCTAGAAAATCATATAATTTAGCAGCCATCGACAGTGATTTACTTTCTTCGCCAGCCGGAATAACATAATTCACAACCTCATACCGATCGGCTAATTGTTGTTGTATCTTTTGACCATAAAGCGGAAAGACATTTTCATCACTAATGATCGCAATTTTCTTTTCTTGCCATAAACCGGAAAGCCAATCTGCGACTTGATCTAGTGCGTTTCGCTGGATGATGATCTCATAGCTTTTTTCGGGTAAGACAACTTCTAACATCCGTGTTTCTCCTCTCTATAAAGCGTTGATTTTCTTCATCGCTTCTACTAAGATGTCCACTTCATTCATCATTTTCAGGTAGTTTTTCTCATTCAATGACTGCTGTCCATCAGACCAAGCATGAATCGGATCAGGATGGATCTCTACAATCATTCCATCTGCCCCACTAGCAACACCTGCTCGTGCCATTGGTGTCACTAAGTCCCAGACACCCGTTCCATGACTTGGGTCAACGATGATCGGGAAATGACTTAATTTTTTGATCAGTGGTACGGCACTTAGATCGAATGTATTTCTAGTAGCTGTTTCGTAAGTGCGGATTCCGCGTTCAATGAAGATGATGTTTGAATTGTTTTGAACTGCAATGTATTCAGCGGCATTTAACCACTCTTCGATCGTACCTGAGATGCCACGTTTTAAGCCAATTGGTTTTCCTGTTCGTCCTACAGCTTCTAATAAACGGAAATTTTGCATATTTCGTGCGCCGATTTGAATGATATCTGCGTATTCACTGACCACATCGATATGCGCTTCATCCATCACTTCGGTAATCACTTTCAAGTCATAATGATCCGCAGCTTTACGCATCATTTTCAACCCTTCTTCACCTAATCCTTGGAAAGCGTATGGTGACGTTCTTGGTTTGTAGGCACCACCACGTAAGATTTTAGCACCACCAGCCTTAGCCATTCGTGCTGTCTCCATGATTTGCTCTTCCCCTTCGACAGAACAAGGACCAGCCATTGTCACAAAACTCCCATCACCGATTTTCACTCCAGCTACATCAACGATCGTATCTTGAGGATGAAATTCTCGTGACGTCAATTTGTACGTATTGGTAATCGGTACGGCACGTTCTACGATATCGTAGCGTTCAAACGGAACATCCCGAATTACCTTTGGATCTCCTAAAAGCCCTAAGACAAAACGATCTTTACCATGGTTGATCTGTACATCTAGCCCTTCTTCTTTAATACGTTCAATCACTTGTGTTAACTCACTTTCTTGGATACCTGGTTTAATGATTAGAATCATACAATAACTCCCTTTGTTTTTTATTTTGTGTTTCGCTTCATCGATTTCCTCGCTGTTTGATTGGATTACATAAATTCTTGCAAATCAATCGTTACTTTGCTTATACCTTGTTTGAATGCGTTTAGTTCCCCCTTTATGTAACAAAAAAAGCCCACCGTAGAAAATCCATCTACAGTGAGCCCCTGAATCAATCAAATAAAAAAGCCACTATAGATTTTTCATCTATGCGGCGAGCAAGTCATCTCAAACATCCTTAGCCATCATAGATACAAACAAACGCTGATGTTTGCACCCATAATCGTATGAATACAAACTTATCTAAAATAGCTAAAGTAATAATTATTCAGTTGTGAACTATGTGTGATTTTCATAATAATCGCTCCAAACTGATATAAGATTGAGTTTAAGTATAGAGATGTTTTTGAAAGAAGTCAAACAATTTCTTGAATAAAATGATCAAAGGGTATGAAAAAAGAGCTTTTACCTGATAAAAACTCCAATTTACCCACTAAATAGTCGCAGGAGAATGCTGAAAATACCATAGAAAAGTATCAACAGCATGTCCGACTTCTACTTCTATAATCAAACGAGCCCAAAAGTGAGCTGAAATTGTTCTTTATTTGGAAATTTGCCCGCTCTTACAATCGTTTTTGTCCGTCTAACTTTTGGATCTCAGTAATATCTTGCGTGACTTCTAAGCACCCAAGATAATCACCTGTCTCATTTTTTAAAGCAAAGTAGCGAATATAAATTTTCCGTCCTCTCATATCAATCCAAAATTCTGCTGAATCCCTTGTTCCTGTACGGAAATCGTCAAGTATTTGTTGGACAAGATGCATGCTTTTTGGTGGATGACAGTTGACGACTTCACGACCAATGACAGAAGTAGTTCTTGGAAAGACCCGTTTCTTTCCTTCTGAGAAGAAACGAACCCGATCCTCATGATCAACAAATGTCAAATCCACAGGCAACACTTGAAACAAGGCAACTAATTGCTCCAACTGTAACGCTCCTGTCGGAAATTGCACAACTAAATCAGTCATAGGTGCTGTTTCGTCTTGAATTGCCTCTGACGTAAACTCTTCGATCCCAAGACCAGCAGCAATACCATCGGTCGTTTCTTTAGCTTTTTTAATGGCTAATTGACGAGCTGGTTCCCGTTCGCTTTCTTTTTCGAGTGATTCTTGGCTTGGCTTCCATGGAAGTGGTTCAGGGATAAACGCAAAACCGATATCAAAGCTGTCATGAGCGATTTGTTCCCAATCTTTAAGGCTAAACACATCTAAGGTCATGGGTACCATGATCTCCTCTTCCTTAAAAATCATCTCTTCAATTTCTGTTTTTACTGCTTCCCATTTTTCGGATAGCGGATTATAAGCCGCTTTGTCTGTAGCTAAATAAGCATTCAGCGCTTTGATCATTTCACGGATATCATCATCTACACCCCACATCACTTTAGGTGGAGCTGAGATCCCGTATTTTTCCATATAAGAAAAGATTAACGTTTCTTTTCGTGCATAATGCTTGTCGATCTGCAATAAATCAGTCAAAGCGTGTTGCAATCGTTCCTTTTGTGACCAATCTCCTTTAGCCATTTTTGCCAATAACCCGTCAATTTCATCTGTCAATAATGATTGCAACACTTGATTTTCTAACTTTAAGGTATGGATCGGGTGTCCTGGTTGTGCGTGTTCATAATTGGAATGATGGATCTCATTGATCGCTCCTTTAAAAACAGCTGCATGGATATTACATAACTTTTGGATTTCTGACGGATCAAGACCGCTTTGAATCAATGCTTTTTCCGCAGCAGTGATTTCTGTAACATCGACTCCCTCAAATTCTTCATTGAACAATCGTTTTGCTTCTTCAAAAGAACCACCTTTATGTAAAAGTGACAGGATTTCAACAATCCGTTCTTGTCGTTGATTCGTGGGTTTCATTTTACCAATCCTTTCACAATAAATCCTGATGTTTCAAAGGCCGTAACAATTTGTTCTAAAGGGATTTTTTTCATTTGAGCCCCTTTAGGAATCGTCATATAGCGACCAGCAGTTTGCAACATCCCAGGTTGGTTGATGGCATTAAATCCTAGCTCTGCCATGATTTGTTTGACTTCTGGATATTCAGTAACTAATTCAAATAATGTTTTGGAAAAATCGATCTCTCTCATTTTACTTCCTCCTTCATTGAGAATCGTTCTCATTCGATCGGATTCATTATAAACGATTTTGTGCACTTTTACACGATAATTTCAAAGCAAATCTTTTTTTACCATTCTAATGATGAGTATATCTAGGCTCATTCTTTTTTTCAGTGTAAAATTTCCTAATGACTTTCTGATCAGCAAAAAATAAAATAACTTTTTTTATTAACTAATGAGGTCATCCAGCTGTTTTTTCTTTCAATTAATTTTGCTTCAGATACTACCCATTTCTCTAAACGATAAAAAGACAACAATCTTCTTCTCCACTGTTTTTTTACCCATTCCATCACGTTTTTTTCGTTGACACAAAACACGAACATGTGTTCTAATCAATAAGAAGAGGTGACGAATATGATTCGAAATCAAAATCCAGTCTTTGATTACACAAAAGAACCTTCGAGAGATATTCTTTGCATCGATTGTAAGTCGTTTTATGCTTCTGTTGAGTGTGCCGAACGTCATTTAGATCCTCTAACAACCAAACTCGTCGTCATGTCCTATCCGTCAGGGAAAACCGATGAACGTGGGAGTGGCTTGATCTTAGCTGCTAGTCCAGCCGCAAAAAAAGCCTATCATATTACAAATATCAGTCGAGCAAGAGATTTACCCTTTCCCTATCCCGACGATCTTTATATGGTCCCTCCACGAATGGCTTACTACATGAAAAAAAATACCGAGATCAATGCTATTTATAAAAAGTACGTGGATGAAGAGAATCACCATGTCTATTCTGTCGATGAAAGCTTTCTTGATGTCACCAACAGTTTGAAACTTTTTAAAGTCAAAAGTGCTTGGGATCTGGCTGAAATCATCTATCAGGATGTCTACCAACAAACAGGAATCCATACAACTATTGGGATTGGTGATAATCCACTACTAGCTAAGTTAGCGTTGGATAACGGTTCTAAAGGAAAAGAGCGAAAGGCCGAATGGCGCTATGCAGATGTGGCAAACAACGTTTGGCGTATTCCTTCTCTCACCGATTTTTGGGGAATTGGACATCGGACAGCCAAACGGCTCAAACGACTGGGGATTCATTCTGTTCATGATTTAGCTCATGCGGATTATTACCAACTAAAAGAAAAATTTGGAGTGATTGGCACCCAGCTTTTTGCCCATGCTTGGGGAATTGATCGAAGCTTTTTGGGAGAAGACTATACCCCCAAATCAAAAAGTATTGGGAATAGTCAAATTTTGAATCGTGATTATACAAGGCGTGAAGAACTTGAAATCGTTCTTAAAGAAATGGCTGATCAAGTCGGAACTCGTCTGCGGCGTGAACATGCGAAAGCGCAAGTTGTTAGCTTGTGGATGGGCTACTCTTTAGGTTATCGAGATCGTCTAGGGAAAACTGGATTTCATCAACAACTAAAAGTTGAGCCGACAAATTCTAGTCATGAACTCAGTCTCATTTTATTGAATCTTTTTCGTAAACATTACCAGCATCAAGACATTCGCAGTGTCGGTGTCAACTGCTCCAAACTAATTTACACAGACAGTCTGCAATTGAATCTATTTGCAGATCCCGATGAACAAGTCAACGATGCCAAAATCGATTTTGTCGTTGATCGTATTCGCCAAAAATATGGGTTCAGTGCAATTGTCCATGCCCATAGCTTATTAGAAGGTGGCCGTGCGATCGCAAGGAGTTCACTCGTTGGCGGACACGCTGGTGGTCATGCCGGTATTGAAGGTGAGGGCTATGCGTCGAACAAAAAAAGAATTTCTCGACTACAATGAATACCGAGATCGCCCATTCGGATTAAAATGGGGCACCGCATTCGCTATGGAAGAGCTAGTCACTGGGATCAAAAAAAATGAAGCGTGGGCAGTGAAAGAGATTCGTCCGTTGGAACAAATGTCTCGAGAAGAAATGGATAGTGTTTTATTAGAGGCTTTTCTTTACCATAAAAAAGTAAGTCTGCAATTAAATACCAAGGATGAATTTGGCCGCTACTTAGAAAGCATCGATGGTTTCTTTACTGGTGAAGCTTATCACGACTATTTTATCCTTGAAGAACAGACCGTTCACTGGTGCGACGTCCGACATGTTCAAATAAAACAGGAAGATAAGTGGTTTGATGTTTCCTATTTTCCCCAGTCAGTCACACAACATGAAACGTTAAGTAACCGAAGTCTTAACGAAGAGATCGTTCCGATCAAAGATGAATTTTACCAAAGTTTTCCTGAAGAAGAGTAGCGTTTTGCCATTGATCAGCATAAAATGCCTATTTCATTAAACTAGAAAGAAGTGATTTTTTGAAAACAGTCCATCAACATTTTGAAACGATCGCTATCACTGCGTTTATTGCCAAACAAGAAATCATTGTCCGCTGTAAGGATAACAACTCTTATCGAGGATTTGTCCAACGAGACATGACAGAAAAAGGATTTTCCTTAGATGAGCAATTGATTCATTGGGTGGACATCGTTGAAATCCAATTGACCGATCAATACTTTCACTTTTGGGAAGATATTTTACATCTAAAGGAACCGACATCCTAACAAAGCCATATAATTGGAACACCTAATCCTATTATATGGGACGCATGGACTCCCCCAAAAAAACGTACAAGTCTTCTCGTAAGCGATAAACCTTTGATTATACGGATAAACTGCTCGTCCGTTTCATACTACAGCAAAAAATCTCAAAACCGCAAAAATGGTTTTGAGATTTTTTGCTTATGTCTAGGATGAATCAGTGAATCATTACTTAACGATCCAACTGTCTTTTTTTCAGTTGACAATGTAAAGTAACTGACTGCTTTTTCAATTTAGATATTTTTCGATCAAGTACGCTGGCGTACAGCTCCACGCATGGCAATAACTACTGATGATCGGGCTGCCATAAGGAGAAAAATCTGGTTCTTCTGGTTTAAAAGCTTCCCAAAAAGTGTCTGCTCCCAGCTGAATCATTTTGCCCCAATAGTTTTTCATTAACTGGATAGCTTCTTCTTGAAGTCCAGCTACAAATAGCGCTTCGACTACATGATGATACATATAAGGTGTAGCAATCCCTGTGATTGGAAAATGATGCGCAATCATCGTCTCCAAAATTTCTCGATTCATTGGTTGATCAAAGACCTCTGCTAAAACCATCCAAACTTGACTCGCCACATTGATTTCTCCGGTTGTTTCAATAATGAACTGCTTTTTTTCTTCATCAAATAATTGTTGTTTCGCAAACGCAATCAGTTTCTCTGTTGTTTCTTGGTAATGACTCAGTTGTGGATCTTTCATTTGTTCTGCCAACTGGTTGAATCGTTTCATCGCATAGATCAACACTGCTTGCCCTGCTGTACTCTTTTCAAACTCATTCGACCAGTCAATAAATACTGGCCACTCTTCTAACAAATTCAAGCGTCCCTCTTCATCGACACATGTCAGTGCTAGTTCCATCTGCTTTTTCGCTACTGGATATAAATCCTGCAAGACAACTGAATCTTTCGTCTGTTGATAAAAATCAGCTAAGATCACTGCAAAAAACAAACTATAGTCGAATAAAAACGTATCATCTGGCGTCAATTGCGGGGCTGTGAAAACATTGGCTGGAATCTTCCCTTCACTGGTCGTCATCCCACCAAATAAATAAAGACAACGTTTCATTAAAGCTAAATCACCGAAAGTCGCATAATTCGCTAACGCTTGTAAACGTAAATCACCAATCCATAATCGGCGATCTCGTTTGGGCCCATCTTCAAAGACTTCTTGCATGCAATCAAATAATGTTTTAACAGAAACTTGGTAGATGGAAGCAAGTTCTTCATCAGCAATCACAGGCTTTGGTAATTGGTCGAGTGACACACAACTTTCTGCGATAAAAAGCGGATCAGAAAAACTAGCTTGCCACTTGGGTGAAGTATCTAACACCTTTAGCTCAATATAACGACAGCTATATCTTCTTGGTAATTCTAAACGTGCCGGTAAAACATCTAGATGGATAAATTCTTCTTGGATCCAAGACTTTGACAACCAACCATCATATACACTAGAATCTGCCGCAAGTTCAGCGGGTACTTCCGCAAATTTCAGTTGTAAATATAAGGGCGCATCCATTGGCGAACCAACCGAGTCAATGGACAGACTAAAATGCCCAACATAATGATCCCCTAAATCTAAGATAATCGCTTCATCCCTTTTTAAGGTATAATCAGCTAGTTGTTTGATTTCTTTGTCACTGTTAATTGCTGAATACCCATTCAAACCATGTGGGTCTTCAACGACTTCAGTGATTGCTACTGGTTCGATCTTCGTTTTCAGAAGATTTGGTACATGTTGTTGTGCTTTGGTTAGCAGTGCCTCGTCTTTCTTCCAACGCACATCTTGATTGATTTGAAAAGTAAATGCCATCTTGCTTTCTCCTCTTCTTTACTTGGTGAACGATGCAGTCATTTCTCCTTCAGCCAGCTCTTTATCCACGGGATCAATCACTGGGTATTTTTTCTGTAGACGCATCATGATTACTCCAGCAATTGTTGCTACTAAAACGATTCCCGCAAAGCCAAACATAGACGTCTGGATACGATCAGGAGCAACTAAGTAAGGGGTAACAAAAGCAAATAACCCACAACACATTCTTGAAAAACCATTGATGAACCCTTGAAGTGAAGCTCGTGTTTCTGCTGGGAAAGATTCTTGTGTCCATACTTTGTAGATTGCTTCTCCGGCTAGTGGATTCCCAAAATTATAAAAAGCAATTGTGATCGCTAATGCAATAAATCCTGCACCACCACCGATCAATGCCATACCTAACATTGCGCCAAATTGAACGACTGCCCCAATAAAGAAAGCTTTGTTTCTAAATTTACCACCTGCAACAGAGGCAAATGCAATCGTTGTTGCTAAAGAAATCACATTCAACCCGATCCCTAATCCTGTAGCTTGTGCTTGACTAGCTCCGGCATTTGTCAAAGCATAGGTTTGAAATTGTCCCCAAGTATTCGCTAAGAGGTTCCAACACACATAAAAAATCAAGATAGCGGCGAAAAAGCCAAGGTATTTTTGTTTGTTTTCCCCAAATAGTACTGTCTTGAAAGAAACTTCTTTCGAGTCGCTTGTCACTTTGGTCATTGCTTGTCGAGCAGCTCCGGCTTCATGAAATTGTCTAAACTTAGGTGAAAGTGTCCGCCATAACCAAGTGATCACTGCAAACGTAAATAAGATGGCAAAAACAATTCTTGCTCCTAACACACCTTCGATTCCCGATAAAAGAAACGAACAGATGTAAGAAATGAATATCCCCACTTGCCAAAAAATCTGTGTGGAAGAAATCAAACGAGCAGAAGTATGCTCATCAGGTGCATCATGAGAAACAACGGTCAAACTTAATGGTAAGTCTGCTCCAGATGCTACGCCCATGATAATCACGCCTAATAAGAGCATTGGGAAACTTGTGGCTAGAATACAGACCGCAGCTCCGATCGCGTAAAACAAATTGATCCAGTTAAATGAACGGATCAAGCCAAATGCTTTTGATATCTGTCCAGTAAACAGCGATCCGAAAGCGATTGCAAAAGTTAGCCCGCCAGAAACGATCCCGACTTGTCCAGTTGTCAGCTCTAGTCCCTTTTGCCAAACGGGAATCGTCGCTGAGAGTCCAACAATACAGCCAGATCCAAGCATGGAGCCAATTCCAGCAGCGACAGCTAGAGGCGAATACTCTTTGACCGTGGTAGTAGTTGATGCCTGTTGTTTCTTCATAAAAAACACTCCTTAAAATAAGTTTTATAAGTTCGAACAGTTAGAATTGTAAACGTATGAATTACTCAGGACTATAGCAAAAAAAGTGTTCTTTTTATCCAAATCACATTCGTATGCTTCAGCGAATCAAACAAGCGATTCTTTTTCGAACATTCAGGAAACGAAAAGAAGTTTCACACTTATCCAATACATTTGGAATACGCTTTCGTTAATCTTCGCTTTTCATTGCCAGTTCATGATTGGTCAAATCTTTTTTACAGATCACCTGAGAAAAAGGACTCGTTGCATCACAACTGCCTATTCTATTTTTTTAACAGACTATCTTTGAGTTCTTTAGGTGTCAGTTCTGTGTATTTTCCGACTAATTTATACAAAGAAGCAAGAGTTTCAAAACCAAGTTCATACGAGATTTCTTCAAAAGTTTTATTCGTTTCTCTCATCAACTCGATCATCGTTTTATACCGCAAAGAATTGATCAATTCTTGGAAAGAACTCCCTGTTTCTTTTTTCAATTTATTACTTAAATAATTTGCATTATAACCAAAATGTTTCGCTAGATTTTTCAGTGTCAGTTTTCGAAAATGAAGATCGATATATCGTAAAATCTCTAATAATTCCTGATTCTCACGTTGCGTAACATATTCTTCTAAATCACGGGTAAGTTCGATCAATAGTAAAGACAATCTCAGATTCAGTGCCCGCATATAATAGTCTTGTTTGTTGTAATATTCCAAAATCATTTTGTGCAATAACCCTTGCACTTCTAAGTTATCACCACAATGAAAATGGATAAATTCATCATGTTTTCCTTTTTCCTGCGAAGCATTTAATAGAAATTCATTGACCAATCCACGTGACTTCACCATATTGATCACGATGTCAGTCGTAATCGATTCCCCTTTCAATAAAATATTGATCAAAAGGTCTTCCTCTTCTAAAGGATCGATACGCTGAACGATTTCTTTGTCTAATAACAGCAATTCACCTTCTTTCAAGTGAATTTTCTTATCGTTGACATATTGGACACATGAACCAGACAACATATAGTTAAATTCAACAAATTCATGCGTATGTGCAGGCATTTCAGCGTAACGATGATGTTTATTGATAAAGATATTACCCTCTTTGAAAAATTGGTTTTTGGGCATTTTAGGTACTGCGACTGTCTCATAGGGCAACTGTTGGTCATTGATATTTTGACCATCAATTTGTTGTCGACATTCAATTTCGTTATTTTCCATCAAAAATGTTTTTAGTTGCTCAAAGGTAAACACTGGCATCCTCCCCTTTTTCTTCATTTTCAGTTAGCTTTTCGTCAATAGCAACCAGAGCTTTTAGGTAATTAGGTAACTATCTTTCAGTCTAACGAACGAAAAAGCAGCAAATCAACCAATGGAAGGTTTTTCCTTAGTCGTAACAAATAAATAGTTCGCTGGATAACCGATTTGGAAAACACCGAGCGTGATTAGGTAAAAAACAAGTGGTACTACAAAAGTAGAGAAAATAATGCCAAATGATGCGCTAGATAATTGCGCCTGATTCGCTACATAGCCTGTATAGCTCAAAACAAATCCTGGGATAGCTCCACCAATCGCCATCGCAAATTTCATGATAAAAGAATTCAATGAAGCGATCAGCGCTGCTGTTTCAATTCCCAACTCGTGTTTTATTTGATCCACATTATCAGCAGATAAACTATACTGCAAAGTATTGGTCAGCCCTAAGCCAACTTGGACAGCAAGATAAGCCCCTAAGAAAATCATTTTCGATTGATGCACGCCGATCATCACGATCATCGCTAAACAGAGTAAAGATAATGCGCCAACATATACTTTTTTCTTCCCCCATCGCTTAGATAAACTAGGGACCAACACACCTGCTCCTAAAGCACCAAACAGTCCTAAAAAACTAGCGAAACTTAGCAATTTTGTGTCATTCAAAATATAGTTCAAATAATACAAAAGCGATCCACTAAAGATATTGCTTGCGGCGGTAATAAAAAGCATACTGATAAATAGGGTCATCACTGGACGAATTTTTAAGATAGCAAGCGCTTCTTTATAAGAATAGCCGCGCTCTTGCGATAATTCAGCGGGCTCTTCATTCCCTCTTTCTTTCAGTGCTAATGTACCAAAAATCGTGAAGAACAAGACGACTAGTACCGTTCCGACAATCAACAAGGTATACCCAGAAAGCCCATTATTGTAAGCGGAAAGGATCAACGGTGCCAAAATATTCAAACAAGTAGGTCCTACTGTATACGACACACCTTTTATGGACGACAAGATGTTTCGATCGGCTTCTTGATCGGTTAATACGGGGATCAAACTATTTAATGGGATATCCATTAAATCAAAAGTGATACCTAACAAAATATAAGAAATATAGATAACGACGATTTTTTGACTAGTAAAAAGTAACGGCGCAAACCAAACAAGTAAATAGTTGATACAACAAATCACTGTTCCTAGCACCAAAATCGGGCGATATTTGCCAAAGCGCGTCACTGGGAAACGATCGATCAAAAAACCTAATAAAGGATCACTGAAACCATCAAGTAGTCTGGAGACTAGAAAAAGCGTACTAACTACAGCAGGATTAATGCCAATTACATCGGTATAAAAAATCAAAAGGTACGTATTCAACAACGTCATCACTGGGATATTTCCGAGATTTGTTAAAGCAAAACCAATTTTTTCCTTTACACTGATTCGTGTTTGTTGCATTCCAATCCTCTCCTTTTTCAAATCAGTTGTTTGCTCTTAGTTGTTTCAAGGGAGATATCATAATTTTTTCCTGGCTCTAAATGAACCTCTTGCTGGTTGATACGGAGAATCCCTCCTTCTCGCGTCGTTGAAATGTGTAGCTGTTCTTGTTCTTTATTGATTGTGACAAGTCCATTTTTGATTGGTATTTGCATGTTTAGACTTTCAAAGGCAGCTAGATTAGGTTCAACGATGAAAGTTTGATATCCTGGTGAAAGTGGTCGGACACCTGCGAAATATCTGCCTAATAGATAGATTGGGCTTGCTCCCCAAGCATGGCATAAGCTTTTGCCAAAAGGATCCCCATACATTTCATACACTTGTTCGCCCGTTTCCTCAGGGATATATTCTTCCCAGAATGTCACTGCCCCTCTTTCAACCATTCCGCCCCAGTAATCACAGATGATTTGATACACTTGGTCTGTTTGACCCATTTTACATAGAGCATCTTGCTCGAAAAATTTGAAATAAGGTGTCGTGATCTGGGTAATTTCAGGGTTTAACAATACATGGGTTAAAATCTGTTCTTTCTTTTCTTGTTCCACTAAATCGAATAAAATGGCAAAGATATTGGCATGACGAGTTACGTGGCGCTTTTTCGATTCATAGGAATCAATAAATGCCTGCTTTTCTTCGTCCCAGAAATAGCTCATGACATTTTCTTTTAGTTGTTGATACTTCTGCTCGTAGTCATCTACCTCACCCAAAACAGCTCCACAAGTCATCATCGTTTGATAAGCTTTAAGCAATAGAATTTGTTCTGCTGCCAAGGTTCCTTCTCGATCCATCTCCGTCCAATCAATAAACAACCAATCTTTTTCTCGCCCATAAATAAAGCCAAGTTCATTCGTTTGTGCTTGGAGATAGTCCATCATCGTCTTCATCTTAGGATAGATTTGTTTCAAGAAAACCGTGTCGCCCGTCATTAAATAGTGATTCTCAACAGCGATGATCCATAAAATCGAGTAGTCAACGATCGTATTCATGTGTTGCTTGATCTCATTTTGCCCACGAAGCGCTAACATCGTTCGGGTATTGATTTCTTCATCGAAAAAGAGGTATTGATTGATAAAGTAGCTTTGGTAAGCATCGCCTGACCAGATCCACCGATCTCGCTTGATCCCATCGATAAAGAACAATCCGCTACATAGGGTAAATGTTTCCACAGAAACTTCCCAAATCTTGTTTAAAAGGACATTGTCTGAAGAAAAAGCAGCATGATTGGTTAAAGGAAGGGATTCATGGATTGCCTCGATCTCAATTTCTTCCTTCGCAACATCTGGAACAAACAAATACCGAAAAGCACGCTTTCTTGGGATTGTTTCAACAGTAGCTGCTTTTTCCTTGTAATAGCACATCTCCACATCTAATGCTTCTGATGCAGATTCACCATAGCAAATCATGATCGGTTGTCCATGTGTCATTTTTTTGATTGCCAGTGTTCCGTAAACCGCACGACCATAATCGATCAATACCCCATCATTCTGTTCGTTGATTGAAACAGGTGTAACCACTTTTTTTTCAAAATAGACATGATTTGGATCGTTTGCTTTATCCAAATAAAGTGAGCTCCAACCAGCTGGTAGTTCTTCAATAAAGTTACTTGCTCGCCAACCTAAATCACTCTTGATAACCTCTCCTTCGACAAAGACAGCGGGTAATCCAGTTGCGTTGCCTACAAAAATCCTGATTTTATTCTTTCCAGGCTGACAATTGATTGTTTCTTTAAGTGGATACTTTTTCCCATTCACTTCCACATAGCCAATCCCTGTTGCATAAACAATAAAAGAAGTTGGTTCTGTCAGTTCGTAGTAACGTTTGAATTTCACATTTTTATGACAATCATCAACGTTCCAATAAGCAGGCCAGTCATAGCCTCTTTCTTCTCTTGAAAAATTTTGTAATAATCCTTGTCTGATTTCAAAATCTCCTGGGTACCATAACCATCTTGTTTGTTTTTCACTATTCATCTTCCACACTCCTTGGTTTTGGATCGTAGCAATGGTAATCATGCACGATTCTTTTTTCTCATTGTCAATAACTGATAATCTAAATCTTTTGAACGAATGGCTCAATAACGAATGAAACAGCCCCGTACGTCTCACCCAAACTAGCGAAAGTTAAGCCAAATGAACACATTTGTTTAGTCATTTTGATAGCTCACTCTTCCTCAAAAATAGGCTAAAATTTTCCATTTTTCGCTTTCTATCACTTAAAAAAAACAGGAACAGTCGTTAACAATCAACAGCTAAAAGATTTAAGTTCTCCTTCCTAAACACTTATGCTTTTTCTCCCTCTACATATTAACCGCTTTCATATTCGGGGAACAATTTCCAAAATCCAGAATGTTTATATCAAATCTACAGGTTTTTTGGTTAAGAAGTTGTGTTACATTAATAGCAAGGTAAGATGATCATTAAGAGGTGAAGTTCATGGAGAAATGGATCGCAGAGTTATTCAAAGAAACGGAAATCGAAAAATTGCAAAAAAAATCAGGTAAAAATATTAATACGATGAACCTCAACTATCATCGTTCGATCGTTCCAGAAATTCCTAAAAGTAATTTCTTTGAGTTTGGATCAATCACAATTAATAAACATCCAAGATTTTCTTACACACCCGCGCATACCCATCATTTTATTGAGTTGAATTTTTTATTCAATGGGCACTGCACCCAGCGTTTGAACGGTGACGTTTTTCATTTAGAAAAAGGACAGTTACTTCTGTTAGATAGTAAGGTTATCCAACAAATCGATTATGTAGGAGCAGAGGATATCTTGATCAATTTCCTCCTTGATATTCCAGCTATTCAAAATATTCTATTGCCTAATCTACCAAAATCCAATAATCTAATCACAGATTTTTTCTTTCAAGCAACTCGTTCGCCTACTGAACATACTAGTTATATCCTCCTAGACTTATCAATGAGTCCCTTAGCGAATCAGCTAATTAAAAGTTTGATGTTGACCACTTATCAAAAAGAGTCTGTGCATAAGCAACTTTTGCTGAATTTATTATTTTCTTCACTGATGGTAGAAAGCGCCCAAGCACCAGTGATTATCACGAATAAAAAAACGATTCGTAATGAGCCGCTGATTCAAATCTTAGATTATATCAATGATCACTATGCAGAAATCACCTTACAGCAATTAGGAGAAACTTTTGGCTATAACAAAAACTATTTAAGCAACTTGTTAAAAAATAAAACCGGTAGTAGTTTCCAAGAGTTGATCGATCAAAAACGCTTATCTGAAGCAAAGCGACTCATGCTAGAAACAAACGATAGTTTAAGTACGATTGCCTTAAAAATCGGCTATAAAAGTGTCCCTTCGATTTTCAAACTTTTCCAAAAAGAAACCGGAAAAACACCTGATTATTTCCGAAAAAAACGGATGTAAAAAGAGTAGTTTAAACATGAATGGTGCATCTTACTAATTCCAGCTATAAAATAGTAACTAAAAGTTATTAATACAAAAAAATAACAAAAACCGCCTGAAACAATTGAAGTGTTTCAGGCGGTTCATTTATATTTTACGTAAAATACAACATGTCTAACGAATGTCTCTAATTGTTTGATTTTATTCTACAAATGGTTCTTCTCCCAATGCTTGTTGCGCGGCTAGATTGATCATATTCCATTGGCGATCAAAACCTGGTTGGAAGAAAAAGTCAGCTTCTGCTAAATCTTCGATCGTCAGTTTTTGTTGGATCGCTAGCGCTAGTACGTTGCCTTGAGCAGTCACATCATAAGTAGATAAAACAGCTCCGCCAAGGACTTGATGTGTCATTGGGTCAAAGAATAATTGGATTGAAACTTTCGTGTTCCCATATTCTTCAGGTACATATTTAGGACGAATAGTATCTTCATAATAAGCTGTGCGAATAGCTACGCCTGCTTTTTCTGCTGTAAAACTATTCAAACCACTAGCTGCAAAGTGATAATCAAAAACACTTAATGCCGAAGAACCTACAACGCCTCCAAATGGTTGGCTTGGTGTATCCTCAAATAGATGTTTGACTACATATCGTGCTTCTCTTCTTGCCACTGTTGCTAGTGCAATCGGCATTTTTGAGCGGGCAGGTATCGAATAAGCAAGGGTTGCATCCCCTACTGCATACACATCAGGTAAATTGGTTTGCAAATATTCATCGGTAACGATCCAACCACGATCATCTAAATCTACGACTCCTTTTAGCCATTCCGTATTCGCTTTGACTCCAGCTGCTTGAATCACAAGATCTGTCGCGATTTCTTCATCTGCTGTTTGAATCGCAGCGACTTGTTGTTCACCAGTGAAAGCAGTGATTTTCGCACCCGTCACGACTTTGATACCCTTTTCTTTTAAATGTTCGGTTAAAATATCCGTCATTTCCGGATCTAAATAAGTGCCTAATGGTCGATCAATCACGTCTAATAACGTCACTTCTTTCCCTGCTTTTTGAAAAGCTTCAGCGGCTTCGATCCCGATATAGCCTGCACCGATAACAGCTACATTTTTGATTGCTGGATCAGTTAATTTATCTTTGATTCTAGTAGCCCAATCGTACCCACGCATCAAATAAACGTTCTCTAAATCTGTTCCTGGTACTGGCAATGAATTTGGTTTTACTCCTGAGCTTAAGATCAATTTATCATATTCATACTCTTTGGTACTCTTATCTAAGATACTAGTCACCGTTACTGTCTTTTGGTCTGCATGAATCGCTTTTACTTCATGATTGTTTAAAATGTGAACATTGGGTTGTGGAAAGTTTTCTGGTCTGAAATTTCGTACATCATTAACATCTGTCACTTGGTCCTCTAAATATAATTCCATGCCACATGACATGAACGAAACATAATCCCCTGCTTCAAATAAGGTGATATCGACATTTTCACCATATCTAGATAGCAATTCTAAAATCGATTGATGTCCGCCATGAGATGCGCCGACAATAATAACCTTTGTTTTCTCCATTGATGAAACCTCCTTGTTCAATTATTTAGAATAACTCTAAACAATTCAAACATAACACTCGATTTTTTATAAATCAAAAGAAATGCCCAAATATTGGACAGAAAAAACAAGACTTTCTCTATTAAGATTTTGACTTAAATGTTCCTCTTTCAATCAACAAAACAAACAAAAAAATGAAAAACTTCGTTCAATAAAACGAACGCAGCTTTTCATTTTTTTTGATTATATATCAGCTAAAAAAAGGCGAATCCGTTGGCAAGCTTCCGTAAGTTCTGCCAAACTACTTGCATAAGAAATCCGAATATAGCCTTCACCCTCTGGTCCAAAAGCTGAACCAGGGATACAGGCGACTCTGCCTTGTTCTGCTAACTGTAAGCAAAACTCCCAAGAATTTAGGGTAACTTCTTTTGGCAGTTTACAAAACAGGTAAAAGGCGCCATCAGGTGGTATGACTTCAAACCCTAACTCACTTAATTGACCTAAAAGATAATCTCTTCTCTTCGCATACTGTTCTTTCATTTTTTCCCCATCATACATTCCGGTAGTAAGTGCCTCAACCGCAGCTTTTTGAGCCATTGTAGTGGCTGAAGTGACTAAATATTGATGGACTTTGATGATTTCATCAATCACATATTTTTGAGCAAAAATAAAGCCGATCCGCCAGCCGGTCATCGCATGAGATTTGGATAAACCGCTAATCACAATTGTTTGCTCCGGAAGATAAGACGCTGGCGAGACATGGTCTCCGACATAATTCAACTCTGCATAGACTTCATCACTGATCACGAAGACCGATCGTTGTTTGATGACTTCAGCTAATTTTGCCATTTGTTCTGAAGTTAACAGTGTTCCTGTTGGATTGCTTGGATAGTTCAAGATAATTGCTTTGATCGAGTCGCCATAAGTAGCAAAGGCTGCTTCTAATTGTTCTGGTTGGCAGATAAAGCCTGTTTCTGACGTATCGATTGTGATTAATTCCGCTCCAGCAAGATCCACTATCGGCTGATAGCCAGGATAAGCAGGCGCAGGAATCAATACTTTGTCGCCTTCTTCCAAAATCGCTAGTAAAGAAGCAGCGATTGCTTCTGTGGCACCAACTGTCGTTAGTACTTCAGTTTGAGGATCGTATACCAACCCATAACGTTCTTTTTGAAATAAACAAGCAGCTTCACAAAGTTCGGGTAGTCCCCTCATCCCCGTATAATGGGAATAATTTTCTTCAATAGCAGTAATCCCCGCCTGTTTGACATGTTCGGGTGTTGGAAAATCAGGCTCACCTAAGGTTAACTTGATGACATCGGGGATAGCAGAAATTTGTTGGTCAAAACTTCTGATTTGTGACACTGCTATTTTTGCAAGCCTGTGATTAAAACGATTGGTTAAATTCATGTGGTTTTCTCCTTTTTATCACTTCTTTGTCACTGATCCTTTTTTAGCAAAAGTCCTTTTGTATGAAGGATCGTTTGATACCAAGCGACACCCTTTTCTAACACAGCCATATCAAAATCAAATCGTGCATCATGAAGTGCTGGTGTATCACCGACACCGAGAAAGAAAAAAACACATGGATACTTCTGGGTATAAACACCGAAATCCTCTGCTTGCAAGACCGGTTGTTCAAGCTCATGTAATTTTTCTGATTGCTTCAAGGCTGTATATAAGTGAGGATCATTGATGACCGCTGGATATCCATCATTATAACGGAATTGGATCGATACCTGCGAATTTTTTTGAAATTTCTCTGCTAAATCAGCCAGTTGTACTTTGATCGAATCTTGGATTTGCTGATCATAAGAACGGATGCTGCCTGAGATAGTCACTTCATTTGCTAAAACATTTCGAATCGTACCACCAGTGATCTGTCCAAACTTTATTAAACGTCGCCATTCTTTAGGTAAAGATTGTTCCAACTCGTATACTTCATTCATAAAACCAATGGCTCCTCGGATACTGTCGATCCCTTGTTCACTAGAGGCAATATGAGCAGATCTCCCTTTGACAATGATATCTGTCTCACTACTTTGTGCCATAAAGGCGCCCGATCGTGAATAGATCTCGCCTATGGGAAGACCTGGCCATAAATGAAACCCGAAAATCGCTTGGACTTGATAGTCCTCTAACAAACCTGTTTGAATAACACTTTCCGCTCCGCCAGATATTTCTTCCGAAGGTTGAAAAATCAGAACAACGTTGTACATTAACTGTTCTTTATGATCTGCGATATATTCCGTTAACCCTAATAACATTGCCATATGTCCATCGTGACCACACGCATGCATCATCCCTTCATGAGTAGAAGCAAAGGGAAGATTTGTTTCTTCTTGGATCGGTAAGGCGTCAATATCTGTCCGAAAAGCAATCGTTTCGTTTTGTTGATGATCAAAATAAAGCAATAAACCAGTCTCGCCGATTTCATGCAGGACTCCCCCAAGATCCTTGATTTGTTCATGCAAATACGCTTTGGTTTTAAATTCATGAAAGCCGATTTCAGGAATTTGATGTAACGCCATGCGATGTTTTGCTAACATCGACATTCACCATCCCTTCATAGAGCCCTTTAACGACTGTTTCATATTCTTCATTTTTTACCCCAATGATCAAGTTTAATTCTTGTGCCCCTTGGGATAAGATCGATGTCCGAATCTCTAGTTGATTTAAGATGGATAAGACTTTGCCAGAAAGTCCAATCAGTTCTTTATGTGGTCCGCCAACAACTGAGATCAATGCCAGATTCTCGATAATTTCGACTTCCTCGACACCCAAATTTTCTTTTAACTCTTTGGTAATCAAAAATAATTGATCTGCAATGGCTTCTGCTGAAACGACTACTCCAATATTGTCGATCCCCGAAGGAATGTGTTCGATCGAGATACCATGATTCGCAAAGACACTCATTGCTTTCCAAATAAACCCGATTTCATCAGACATATGTCGTTTAAATAGTGTTAGCGAAAGAAAATCTTTTTTTCCAGCAATCCCTGTTAAGCCATTTTCTTTTTCGACTTCTTTGCTGGAAATTCTAGTGCCTTGCGCCTCTGGATCGTTCGTATTTTTTATTTGAATCGGGATACCTGCTTCTTGTACTGGGAAAATAGCTGATTCATGGAGAACATTTGCCCCCATATACGCCATCTCTCGTAATTCTCTAAATGAAATTTCTTTGATGATTTTTGGCGTGTCAATGATTCGTGGATCAGCCATCATAATCCCGGAAACATCCGTCCAATTCTCATAACAGTCGGCATTCAATAGTTTGGCTAAGATTGCGCCAGTGATGTCGCTCCCACCTCGCCCCATCAATTTTTCTTTTCCAACTGGATTAGCACCATAGAATCCTGGGACTACTAGTGGGCCTTTTTCTTGATAAATAGTTATTATTGCTTGTTTCGTCCGTTCTTCATCGATCTCACCCGTATAATCAAAGAAAATCAGTTCTTTCGCATCTATAAACGTATAACCAACATATTCAGCTAATAACTTCGCAGTGAGATATTCTCCCCGACTGACCAAAAAATCCTGTGAGACTTTTTCTCGCTGTAATTTTTTTTGGATCTCTAACAATTCATCTTCAATCGGAAAAGTCAACGACAAGACATCTCTCACTTGAATGAATCGTTCACAGATCCTTTCCCACAAAGGTGTCCAATCGACTCCATGATGAAGATAGGCATGGATCAAATACAAGAGATCCGTGACTTTGTCATCTTCTTTTGTTCGTTTTCCTAAAGCGGAAACAACGATCACACTTCGTTCAGAGGCAGCTAAAATAATAGATTTTACCTTTTTGAATTGTTCTTCATGAGCCATCGATGAGCCACCAAATTTTGCGACTTTCATTGGATCACCTCCCTGATTGGTGATAACAAGGCAGAGGCGATTTGTACAGCATTCGCAGCTGCGCCTTTACGGATATTATCCGCTACGGTATACAGTAACAGCCCATTTTCCAATGTAGGATCATGCCGGAGTCTGCCGACGTATACCTCATCTGTTCCTTTAGCAAGGATACTGGTCGGGTAACTATGGTTGGGCAAATCATCCACGACTGTTATTCCCGGAAAATGTTGTAGACATTGACGGACTGCTGCAAGTGAAAATGGCTGCGCCAACTGGACTGCGATTAAAACACCATGACCAACTTCGATGGGGACACGTACACAAGTAGCCGAGACAGGTAAGTTAGGCAAATGTAGGATCTTCCTTGTTTCAGCCATCATTTTGTGTTCTTCTTTCGTATACCCATCAACCAACGGTGCATCAATTTCGGGGATGACTGTTTGACTGATATCATGCGGATAAAGCGAAGGTTCCTGCCCTTTTTGAGTGGCGTGAAGATCAGTTAGCCCTTGTTGCCCCGAACCAGAGACCGCTTGATAGGTGGAATAGTTCACGCGGTTGACACCAAATGTCTGTTGCAATGCCTTTAACGGTAAAACGGCTTGGATCGTGGAACAGTTTGGATTGGCAATCAATCGGTTCATTTCATGATCTGCTAGATTGACTTCTGGAACGATCAACGGAATCGTTGGATCTTCTCGCCAAGCAGAAGAATTATCAATGACGACCAACCCATGTTCTCTAGCAAGTGGCGCAAATTCAAGTGAAATTTCTGCTCCGGCTGAAAAAAGCGCTAAATCATACCCGTCAAATGATGTCTTTGTTAATTCTTCTACTGTGTATTCTTTTCCCTTAAACACACAGATTTTTCCAGCTGAACGCTTGGATGCTAATAATTTCAAACGACCTACTGGAAAATCATATTCTGCTAACACGTTCAACATCGTTTGACCAACTAAACCAGTTGCTCCAACGATACAGGTATCTATTTTGCGCATCTTTTTCATCCTCTCTATAATTCCCGTAATGCAGCGATCAATGCGGTGTTCTCCCTCGTTTGTTCGTCTTTGATCTTTAATACTCGGGCAGGCGTTCCACCCACTACGGTATCAGCGGCTACATCTTCTAAAACAACTGCTCCAGCCGCCACGACTGCATTTTTGCCAATACGGACACCTTCAACAATGACAGCATTCGCACCAACCAAGACACCGTCTTCAACCACCACTGGTTGAGCGGAAGCCGGTTCGATCACACCCGCCAACACTGCACCCGCACCAATGTGACAATTTTTGCCGACAATCGCTCTTCCGCCTAAGATTGCCCCCATGTCGATCATCGAGTTTTCCCCAATCTCCGCACCGATATTGATGATCGCTCCCATCATGATGACCGCATGATCACCGATCGTTACTTGATCCCGGATAATTGCTCCTGGCTCGATCCGAGCATTGATTTCTTTTAAATCAAGCAGAGGTATGGCACTATTTCTAGCTGTTTCTTCTATTTCGATCTCAATGATTTTAGCGGATTCTTTTGCGAGGATTGGTGCGATTTCTTGGTAATCACCGAAAACAATTTGGCTATTCCCCTGACCAAATACTTTACACTTTTCAAATTTAATTGGTTCAGTGACATTTAAATACACTTTAACCGGTGTTTTTTTATCAGCTGTTTGAATCAAACGTATAATTGCTTGTGCGTCCATTTGCTTTCTCTCCTTTATCCACCTAAAGTATCTGCTAATTGATAGTATCCAGCTGGTTGATTGCTTAACCAAAAAGCTGCACTTACTGCTCCTTCTGCAAAAATCTGATTGGAAAACGATTCATGTTTGATTGATAATACTTCATCCGTAGATGCAAATAAAACTTCGTGCTCTCCAGGTACAGAACCAATACGTAAACTGTGTACTCCGATTTCATCGGTTTTTCTAGGTTGATCTTTCCATTGGAAAACAGGAGATAGTTTGCGGACTTCTTGCATACTAGCGAGTAGTGATTGAGCCGTTCCAGAAGGCGCATCTTTTTTTTGGTCATGATGTTTTTCAATCAATTCGATTTGCCATGTTTTCAATAATTCAGCAGCCTGCTTCACTAATTGATTCATGACAAAAATCCCTAAAGAAAAGTTCGCACTGTATAAAATGGGGAAACGTTGCCCAAACGCTTCGATTGCCTGGAATTGTTCCTCACTATAGCCAGTCGTTCCGATCACGACTGGAAGTTGGTGTGCTGCTCCATAATCTAGCACTTTTTCCAAATTATCTGCGTGAGAAAAATCAATAAGGAGTGAGATATTACTCGGAAAAGATAAAGTAGTCGCTTCTTTAAGGGAGACCTTTGGAAAAACGACCTCATGTTCATAAGATTCAATGACTTCTTGGATTTTTTTGCCCATTCGTCCATGTCCGACTACACCAATTTTCATACCTGTTCTCGTCCTTTCATAGGTAATAATTCCTGTAATACTCCTCGCTTGTCCTCAGACAGAGGAACAAGTGGTAGCCGTAACGCACCTGAAGGAAGAGCCATCATCTCCATTGCGGCTTTTATTGGGATCGGATTTGTTTCACTAAACAAGGCATGGATCAATGGTAAGGCAGTTAATTGGATTTGTTGCGCTCGTCGAAGATTCCCTTGCTCAAACGTTGCGACTAATTCATGGACTAATCTAGGCTGGATATTGGCCCAAACACTGATAACCCCACTTCCACCCACACTTAATATCGGCAAAATAGCATCATCGTTGCCACTATAAAGGACAAACGAGTCTGTCAAAAGACGACCAACTGCCATCACATAAGCCAGATCACCTGATGCTTCTTTGATCCCGCTGATTTGTGGATGTGTCGCTAATTTTTCCAGGACTGGGATTGGGATCGTCATTCCAGTTCTAGATGGTACATTGTATAAAATGATCGGTCGTGGTGATTGGTCAGCAATTGCAGTAAAATGCGCCAACAAACCTGCATCACTTGTCTTATTATAATAAGGCGTGATCACTAACAATTGATCCGCCCCAATCGCTGCTAAACGTTGGACTCTTTCAATTGTTTTTTTCGTATCGTTTGTTCCTGCGCCTGCGATGACTGGGATTCTTTTATTTACTTTTGCTACTGTAAAACGTAGAATCTCCTCTTCTTCTTCTGGCGTTAACGTCGAAGATTCCCCAGTTGTTCCTAACACTAACAGGCCATCTGTACCTTCTGAAAGATGAAACTCAATTAGTTTCTCTAATCCTTGATAGTCAATTTCGCCAAGCACATCCATCGGTGTAATCAATGCAACGATCGAACCTTTAATCATACGACATCTCCTTTTGTGACCATTCATGAACAGCTGGTCCCGTCATTTGTATTTGTGTCTCCCCAGTAATCATTAACTCTCCTTGCTCTAAGTGAATCATGGCCTTAGCACTTGCTAAGTATCCATGATCTCTAGCTACGACATAAGCCGCACAACAGCCAGTACCACAAGCCAATGTCCAACCAACGCCACGTTCATACGTGCGTACGATCAGTTCCTGTTCATTGACTCGTTGGACAAAATTAACATTGGTTTTTTCTGAGAATAATGGATGGTGACAAATCTGTTCCCCTAACGCTTTCATTTGTTGCGCTTTTGCATCCTCTACAAAAACAACGGTATGGATCGTGCCCATAAACAAACTAGTTAGCTGGACATCCACTTGTCCAATACGTACTATTTGATCCACGATGGGTTCTGTTTGATTGACCGCTAACTTTTCTGTCGAATAATCGGGTTGTCCCATCTGAGCGGTACAATAAAAAGGTTCTTCTGTCAAAATTTCAATGGAAATCACACCCGCTAATGTGTGTACGTCGAAAAGTGAAGTTTCTACCATAGCTTTATCCCATACATGCCGAGCAAAACAACGAATCCCATTCCCACACATCGGCGCCTGACTGCCATCTTTATTGAAATAAAGCATCGTTAAAGGTTGCTCTCGAACGACAATCAACCCATCTGTATCAAATCGATCCTGTCCACACCACTTGCTGGCTAATTGGTGATAATCGATTCCTTCTTCATAGTCCATTAAGATAAAATCATTGCCGCAACCATTATATTTATGCAGGATCATTGAACTTCACCTCGCAATAAATCCTCATATTCTTGCCTACGTACCACTAATCGAGCAGTTTCACCGTTGACGAATACCACAGCAGGCGTCAAGGCTCGGTTATAGTTGCTACTCATTGAATAACCATAAGCGCCTGTGGCATATACCGCTAAAATATCTCCGGGTTCAGCGATAGGCAAAAGAGCTTCTTGAATAACCACATCACCTGACTCACACATTTTCCCAGCGATCGTGACTTTTTCGGTTTTCTTTTCCCTTAATTTGGTTGCCAGATCACATTGATAGCTCGCTTGATAGAGTGCTGGACGGATATTATCGGTCATTCCCCCATCGACAAAATAATATTTTTTATTTGGCGTTTGCTTAATAAATCCTACCGTATAAAGCGTCGTTCCTGCTTCCCCAACGATACTTCTTCCGGGTTCGATCAACAATTCATTGATTACTAATCCTTGTTTTTTTAAAGCTTCCTCCGTAAAACGTACTAATTCTCGAACAGATTCTTCAATGGGCAATGGCTGATCACTTTCGGTATAACGAATACCGAATCCTCCCCCAAGATTTAGCGAAAGTACTTCATCAAAATCTTTAAGATAACCAATCAGTTTATGGATCTCTGCTATCCAGGCCGATAATTCAAAAATCTGCGAACCAATATGGGCATGAAAGCCTTCTAATTGTAAAAATTCACTATCCTGAATAAATTGGATCGCTTTTTGACACTCTTCGCTTTCATAGAGTAGACCAAATTTTGAATCAATATGAGCGGTAACGACATATTCATGCGTATGTGCTTCGATCCCTACATTCAACCGGATCATTACCTGGAGTTCTTTTTGATATTCTTGGCTAAGTGCGACTAACAATTCAACTTCCATGAGATTATCCGCTACAAAATGAACAAGTCCATTTTCGATAGCATAACGGATTTCCGCAGGTGTTTTATTGTTTCCATGAAAATAGACCTCTTCCATTGGAAAGTCAGCACACACAGCTGTATAAATCTCGCCACCACTAACTACATCTAAACCTAATCCTTGTGATTGAATCAGTTTTAACATGGCAACGGTCTGAAATGCTTTTGATGCATATAAAATCTTTGTCTTAAAATGATCTGATTGAAATCCTTGTTTAAATGCCTTGATGTTCTCCACCATTTGCTTCTCGTCGTAAACATAAAGGGGTGTTTGATATTGTTTTACTAATTGACTAACAGGAATTTCACCGATCATTAATTCTGACATTCGAGACTACCTCTTTTCCGCAATGTTTTTTAAAATTTCTCTCATTAAGATTTGAATTTTATTTGAATAATATTAAACAAATTCTCAGTGATTGTCTACTATATTCATAAATTTAATAAAAAAAAGTGCATTCATACATTTTTTTGTATAAATACAAAACTAGCGAATAAAAGATTAAAAAACAATGGATATGCTCATAAATCTCACTATTTCAATCATACAATCTAGTGAAAGCAACTACTCCATCAAATAAAAATACGTTTGGTTGCGATCATTCCATCGAAACCAAACGTATTTTTTAATTTAATCCTTCGTTGTAAAAAGGAGAGCTATTCCTTTGTTCATCAGAAAATTCATGCTTAAATTGATTTTATTTAAACCACATACCCAAAGTAAACGGCTAAAAACATCAATGATGCACCTAACATCACAAATAAGTGCCAAATAACATGTGTGAATCTCTTACTTTTCATGCTATAAAAAATTGAGCCGATCGAGTAAGCTAACCCACCAGCGACCAATAAAAGTAAACCGGTCAAATTGATGTTTTGATAAAGTTTTGGTAAAACAATCACGATTCCCCAGCCCATCACATTATAAATAATCGTTGATACTTTAGAAACCTGACTGGCTTTCGCTAAAGTCAAACACTTGTAAATGATCCCGATAACTGCTGTTGCCCAGATTACACTAAGTAATAGTACACCAGAAAGTCCCTGAACGATTAACAGGCAAAAAGGCGTATAGGTCCCGGCAATCAGTAAATAGATCGAACAATGATCGAATATTTGAAACACTTTTTTTGCTTTTGTAAAAATCAAGCTATGGAACAACGTAGAACTGAAAAAAAGCAAAAACAGCGAACTGCCATAAATGATAAACGCAACATAATCGAGGGTTGAATGAGCTTGTTCCATCAGCAAGTCAAAACAAATGAGACTTAAAAACGCTGCAATTCCATGGGTGACGGCATTCAACACTTCATTCACTATTTGATACTTCCGACTAAATTCTACTTCCATTTTTGTATTTCCTCCAATCATTGATGCCTTCTTCTTATAAACCTATTATATACTGTTTGTAAGACTTTTACATCTAGTTTTCAAAACTATATTAAAACTTAATGTTTAAAATAGCAAATGAAACACACTATCCCGACCACTAGCAATCCAATCAATACGAATCCAAGAATCAAAAGAGATCGTTTTTTTTGGCTATCGATTTTCTTGACTTCTTTTTCAATGTCTTGATTTTCATAGGGAATACGGTGTCCTCGTACCAGCAACCGGTGACTATTGACCATATAAGGGGTACATGTTAATAATGTAACTAAATCCTGCCCTTTTTCAATCATCAGATCATCAAGATCTGTAGGCTCAATAATTTTGATTTGATCCACTTGATACGCTAATTTACCATTCTGACTTTCGATAAAAAACAAATCGTTTTTCTCTAGTTGATCTAAATCCGTAAATAGTTTGGCTTTGGGTAATCCACGATGACTAGAAAGAACGGCATGAGTACTTTCACCCCCAACTGGATAAGAGGTTCCTGCCAATAAAGAGGCACCTTTTTCCAGAAAAAAAGAAGTCGTTTGGTCAAAAATCGGTAGTCGCACATTGATTTTCGGGATTGATAACACACCAATGGTATGTTTTTGGATCGTTGATTGTGTTACCTTCTCCGGTTCTTCTTCGGCGAATGGGTCAGAGCCTGGGGAAGAATTACTTTTTGCAAGTTCTCGATTTTTTTCTAGATATTCTTGTTGGATTTTCTCTAACTCTTCTGTCTTTAGTTGTTGTGCTTGTTGTTGGTATTTTCTAATGATTTGCTGATCCAAGTAATCATTGATACGATCACTAACAAAAGGATACATAAAAATTACGATTCCTGTGATGAATAACAAGGTCATGAAACTATCCAAATATCGCCGCTTTTTGTTACTCATTGATCGTCATCCTTTTTTGACTCGTTTTTCCTTTTATTGATGGGATTTTTTTACTTTTACAAAATAACCAATTCCCATGATTAATAAGACTGTACCAATTGTTAGGTAAAGGTAAATCCCTTTGCCACCTGTAGAAGGTAATGTTCCTTTATGCTTGTTTGGTACCTTTTCTGGTGAAATGACTTGTCCAGACAAATGATAAGATTGTTCATCGACTACAAATGAAAGGCGGTTGGTCAACTGTACATAATTTTCTGGTGCCTTGATTTCTTCTAAATAGTAGGTTCCATAAGCTAATCCAATGATGGTAATCAACCCATCTTTTTCAGTAGTAAAAACAGTCGCTTTTCCTTGCTCTTTCGTCCAATTAACGGCTTTCGTTTGAGGATCAATCAACAAATAGTTCGCCTCACTTGAATCTTGGTCTCGAACGACAAAGCTAGCACCTGCTAACGGTTGGTTTATTGAAACCGCTCCATCAACTTTGATAAACTGCTTACCACCTGTAACTACTTCAACAGTTGGTGGTGTTTGGTCTTTCGTATAGTCGTTTTCTACATTTGCTTCATTTTGGTATCCTGTAGTTGGATTTGCTTGGTCATTCAAATACATATAATAAATAAATTTCAATGTTCCTCCAGGCGTCAAAGAAGGAATGTACGCTGGATCAACTGCCACCGTAAAGCCATTTTCTTGCTCAATCACTGTATAATGACTTGGATCGATTGTTGTTTCTCCATCGTAAAGTGCATAGCCATTGGCGCCATTGACTGCATGATGAAAAGTCAATGCTGCATCGTGTTGATCGATTAAATTGAATTTCGTGTATTTGTTCATTGAACCTTCTTTATCAGCAATTCCTTCGGGAAGATTGACCTTGATTTCATACTGGATCATTTCGCCAATTGCTACATCTTTGCCATTTAATTTTGGCGTACTTTTTTCAACTTTTGATGTATCATTTTTAATCGTTTTTTCAACAGGTGTTTGATTATTTTCGGTAATTTCAAATGCTGTTTTCGTTTGACTCTCAATCAATGCGGCGTTATCTGGTGCCTTCACTTCTTCCAAAAGGTAGTGACCAACTTCTAATCCGTAAATTTCCATCTGACCTTTTTCACTGTTTTCTTCAATGAAGTCAGCTGTTCCGATATGATACGTTTTCCCAGTCAAAAAAGATTTAGCAGCGGTTTGATCAGTTGTCCAAGTATAAAGCCCGTCTTTCACACTATGAAGGTATTTTTTTACTGATCCTTCGGTTTTTGAAATGTTAAAGACTGCGCCATTCAATGGTTCATTTTCGGCTGTCCCCACTTTTTTGACTTGCAATACCCCATTATTAGAAACAAGATTTTTAGGATATAAATGAATCGTGTCTAATTCTTCTGTACCATACTGATAAGAGCCGTCTGGTTGTTTGATCATTTCATAAACAGGAAAAGCCAATACCATATTGCCAGCTGCGACTACCCCTGCTTTCGGTTCTTCTTTGATGACATAAACCGCATCTTTTCCGTTTTGAGATTTTGGCAATTCCAGCGTTACGCTTCCTTGTGCATCTGTCGTTCCCGACGTGATAGGTTCTCCAGGAGTCAGCTCTTGAACTGCTTGTTGCGCTTCTTCGACTGATTTACCATTATTTCGTTGTTCATAAAATTGATTCGTTACATTATAAACAGTAAATGATACATCTCCTAGACCTTGATATTGGTCAAACTCTGTCATCTCTTTCCCACTGTTTTGAATAACATTGGGTAAAGAAAGTGCTTTTTTCTTATGCAAGATCACTTGTGCAACTTCTTGATCGGTAGCTGCAAAGACAGGCGATTGCCCTACCCAGCTACCTAAAACAGCTGATAACACGAATAATATTCCCCAACAAATGTCGATTGCTTTCCACTCTTTTTTCATTTATTTTCACCTTTCTTTCTCCATTTCCACAGACTGATACTAACTAGCATTAGCCCAACGATGACATAAAACTGGCTATTTTTTTCATTTGTTTTAGGCAGCAAACCGAAATCTGCTTTACGATTCTTTACCTTCAAAGGATCCTCCTGTTGTCCGTTTTGCTGAAACGAATTTTTTTCAACTACAAAAGGAATTAGCTCTTCACTTTTGATATAACCTTTCGGTGACTGGATCTCTTCAAGGTAATAATTCCCGTCGGTCAACCCTCGAACTGAAAAATTCCCTGATTGGTCAGAAGTTAGTCGATACGCTCCTTCACTACTCATTCGCCAAGTAACGCCTTCCTTCGTTTGATGAAGGTATTTACCTCTTTGATTTCTTACTAGAAATACAGCGCCTTGTAGAGGTCTTTGATTTCGACTATCAATTTTCAAAAAATGCTTTCCTCCCGTACGGATCGCAGTTGATCGTTGGAGGTACTCACGTTCTGTAGTGACCGTGACGTTATTCTTCAATTCCTCGTCTGGAATTGCTGTCGCTGATACTTGCATCTGATAGGTAATCGAAAGTGGTTGTCCAACCATTTTTTGGAGTGTCTCTTTAGCCAATGTCAATTCAAAGCCATTTTGATGAGAAACCATCTTATACCCGGAATGTATTTCTTGTCCGCCAATTTTGAGTTTCCATGTATCAGGTAAGAAGAGCAAATGATCATCCGCTTCATCAATGAGTTGATAGCTTTGACAGTCAGAAACAATGGTATCTACTGTATAAGTGACGATTTCACCAAACGAAACACTGGAATCTCCTTGGATCTTTTTTTCCAAAAAAGAAAGTGGAGTCGTTTCTTCGTTCTTAGGATATAAATGAATCGTCTTCAATTCTTGACCTTGCTCATTATTAATTGGGAGTACCACAACTAAATTGGCTGATTTTTCTTTGACGTTTACTGGCGTCTTCGTTTCTTGAAAAAGATACACTTGATCTCTTCCTTGTGCATCTTGCTTTGGTAATTGAAATTGAGCGATACCAGCTTCGTTACCAACGGTTTTGGTGATTTGTTCTGTTACAAACGTTCCGATCTCTTGTCCCTTTTTTGCTAACTGTTGTTGCGCTGTTGTGACATCGATCCCTTGTTCTCTCAATTGATAGAAAGAAGCTGTGACATCATAAACCGAAAAACTCACCTCATTTAGTCCCTGAGCCTCTTGGAAGAATACTTGCTCTTCACCCGTATTTTTTTGTGGATCAGGTAAATTCCCTTCCGTAAACAGAAGTTTATGCAAGATAATCTGTACTTGCTCATTCGAAGATTGATTCGGAATATTTTGAGCCGCACTTCTTTGCGATCCAATCGTCAACAACAGCGGAATGAGGAACAAGATATACCAGATTCTTTTTTTCATTACGCCACGCCCTTTCTTTGTTTTTTGAAAAAGGCAACGAAACATGTGCTGCTTATCGCAAGGAAACCAGCTAAATAGAACCAAATACGACCCATTCCGCCAGTCTCAGGTAAAGGAACTTTGACTTGATTGGTAATCGTTAACGTAATTTGATTATTTTCGTCTCCAGCTACTAATCCACTTTCTTGTTTGGACCCATCCACGGTCACTGTTCCATCTTCCTTCACCACGATCAAGACTGGCTTTTTCAATCCTTGATACCCATCTGGTGTTTTGGTTTCCGTTAACGTGTAAGAACCAGGTTGAAGGTTTTCAAATGTAAATGTATCCGTTGATTCACCTGCTTGAGGTAGTTCGACACTTGACCCTTCCCCCTCTAGTTTAAAGCTAGCCCCTTTTAATGATTGCCCGTTATCTTGTTTTTTATAGACCGTAAGATTAAAAGGTTTGAGATGGTTTTGATGCTGTAATGTCCACTGCGGATCTACCTCAACATTTTCATGTTCATAGTTGATCCTGCCATATTGATCAATCGTCCATTCATAATTTCCAGCAATCGTATCATAGCCAACGGGCCCTTTCGTCTCTACCATTCGATATTCTCCTGGTTCCTCTACTGTAAAATGAGCCAATCCCGTTAGTTCCGATACGTTTGTCGCTACTGTTCGATAACTATCGGCAGCATCTTTTTTCTGTAATTCAAAAGTAGCACCTGCTAAGTGGACTTTTTCTGACCCATGAAGCGTATATTTGTGAATCGCCAAAGGAATTTTTTTGAAAGGATTTTCGATCGTTAGAAGAATCGCCTGTTCCTCGATTTTTGCGGATTGTCCGTCGATCGTTACCTTTCCTTCGGCTGATACCGCAATCTTCCAGGTGTTTTTTTGAGCAAGTTCATGTCCGTCCGGTGCCTGTACCTCTGTAAGCGTATAGGTTTCCCCTTTCATTAATCGAACATCAGCAGGCAAGTGATAACTGCCATCTTTGTTATCGATCAAGCGGATCGTTTTAGATTGACCAGTTAATTCGAAAACTGCTCCTACAAGATTTTTTGCTCCAGATGAAGAATGTTTGGTGATGTTCAAATCAAATGGTGTAAACTTTTTAGTATTTTTCCAAGTCGTATCGTTGACTTTAGCAGCCTCATAGCCTTCAACGGTCATTTCGTTACTTGCTTGATAGTTAAACGGTTGTCCTTGGTTATTAAATTTTGGCAACATCATGTTTTCATGATAGTCAGCGCCATTACTTGCTGAGAGTAACTTGATGTCTTCACGTCTCCAAGTTCCCTCGGTATCATTAGTTGGTTTATTTAACTGGATAAATCCCGTTTGCCAACTATTTTTATCTGTTGTTGGCGTTCGTTTTATTTCATAAGTGATTTGATCTGGTCGTAGGCTAGTATCATGATCATATTCTTCCCATTCTTTTGTGAAAGACAATGTTACGCCTGGTGCTTTTGCAGAAGGAACGCCAAATTCAACAATTGTTGAAGCATCCGCCGTCGGTTGCAAGGTTGTTTTTTCATTCATTTGGTACCATACATCGGGTTTAAACGTTTTACTTTCAGTTTGGATTCGTACCTGATAATGGATTTGAATTTCCTGATCTTTCCCTAAATATAGCTGATTGCTTTGGATCGTTGAACCAGAAATACCAATCGTAGGCATTACTGCGACAGCATTTTTCCCTACATCTTTGATCGTGAGGGTATTTTCTTCGTAAACAAAGGGTTGAGCAATCGGATCAATCACTTTTCCATTACTGATGGTTCCAGCAATATGAACCGCTTTTTTCGCTAAATAATCAGAAATATCTGTGGCACGATCAGCCGATTCGTAATAGAATTGACCAGATTCATCCGTTGATACCATTTTCTTCATATTTGTTTCCACATCAACTTTTGATAAGCCAGCTGGAATATCTGATTGCAATTGGATTCCTAAGCCATGGATCTTGATTCCTCGTTCTTTCAACGCTAATGCTTCGCCAATCGTCGCTATAAACGTACTCCGAATTTGCTTCTCTCGATTGTTTTGATCTGGAACATCGTAATATCTACTTAAAAGAGAAGTATTTCCGGCTCCTTCTCGTACATCGCTAAATTCAGTTCCATAATAACTACCATCTTGTTCTGTAAACACTTTGTTCACATGATAGGAGTAGGTTGGCACACCATCCGTTAATAACACAATCACTTTTTCATGATTATTTTGTTCAGCCAACATCTCACCAGCTTCTCTCAACGCTTTTTGAGTAAAGGTTCCCCCTTGTGTCGTTGAAGGAGTGATCGCTTTAATCTGATTTTTTACAGAATTGAATGAACTTAGTGGGATTGAACCGTTGTTATAACCCACACTAGAATACCCAATATAGCCAAGATTGATTTTTTCAGCTATACCACTATGGTCAAGGGTATCTACAAAACTATTGACCCCTCGTTTCACTTCTGCCAAACGATTGTCTTCATTCATACTGCCTGACCAATCAACTACTAATACAACGTCTACAGGTGAAAACTCTTTTTGAACGTTCCCACGTACATTTAAAAAAACATCGTATAATCCTGGTGTAGCCGTTTCTCGTGCATATTTACGAATAGCATAAGAGGATTCTTCTCCTGTTCCCCCGTATTCAATATAAGAATTTGACCGATTAGATGGGTCGCCATTCCATGACGTCACACCATCCCACTGACCATTTTGATTTCCTTGATGATTGAGAACCGTTTCGTTTCCTGTCGGCTGCCACGCTGCTTGTGGGTAGACCCCAGTAGAATCGTTGGTATAATTTGGTACGATAGGTGTGACAATTTGTTTATTATTTCCAGCAGAAAAGAGAGCGGGAAACTCAAACGGACGTACAACCTCTTCTTTTGTCTCTTCTTCAAGATCTTGTTCCTTTTCTTGCTGTTCTTCATTTCCTCTTTCTGTTGATCCCTTTGTGTCTGCTTCGTTAGATTTAGTCGATTGCTCCGTTGTTTCCAGCGAAGTTTCCTTATTACTTTGTTGCTCTAATGTATTATTTTCCAGAAACTTAAATGATTCCTTCACAATCGGCGTGAGTGCTTTTCCTTGCTCATTTTCTGCCGTTTGTTGTTCCACTAAAACTTCTACGTCAACTGACTGATTCTGCTTGATGCCTGCAAAAATCCACTTCTCGTGATACTCTTGCTTGAAAAATTGGCTAGTTGTGAGCCATTTTCCACTAGTTTCATTAAGGTATTCCGTATATTCAGTTGTTGGAATTGGTAGAAGCATTTCTTTTGTTTCTGAATCAATAACCCGTACCAAGTATCTATGTCCTTGGTCATTCTCAGAAAGCCCTAATTCGATGGTCAATTGTTCCGCAGATTGATGAGCTTGGACTTGGCCATATTCATTAGCCATTATTTCCATAGTAGCCTCATTACTTGCTTCGACAAGTTTCCTATTCTGAAAGAAAAAATTGAGTACAACAATGATTCCTAAAGACCCTAACAAAAAGAATAATTGTTTCTTTCTCATAGATATCCTCCTTAAAAATTATTTAAAATTCAGTTAGATAATATAAAAAAAGAGAAAAAACCTCTATTTTTTCTCTTTTTATTCTCATTCAATTTTTAAGTGGATTTTTTAGTTATATTAAATCTATAGAAGATATGTAAATAAGAAATATATCTATAAATGTTCTGTTATTTTTATATAATGATATAGTTTATATTTTCAAAATAACTGATCGAATAGACTTGGATTTGAAACACTCACTTTATTTTCATTTCTACAATTATTGAAAAAATATAAAAATCTGAGATACATATTTACAAGATGATAAAGATGAGTTAATAATAATAATACTAAATTAGAAAAGATGGTGATTTATTGATCGAGCAATTATTGTTAGATGATCATTCGCGAGGAAAATTAGCTGTTTATGGTCAACTATTGACGTTATCTCCAGGAGAGCACTTGATCGATAACCTAAGAGAAAACTTAGAAACAACAATCAGTATGGTTAAACTAAAAAAAATCCTTGTTTCTATTCAAGAAGACTTGGCAAAGATAAGTAATAAACAATTATTAACGGCTAAAAATAAGTTGATCATTCGTGAAAGAATGATCCATTACAATCAATATCAAAATTTTTTAACCACACAAAGTATCCCTTATCAGTTATTGCTTAGTATCATCAAGAAGCAAGATGAAGATCTTGCTTCTTTTTGTCAACGCAACTATATTAGTCGTTCCACTTGTTTTCGCCAAACCAAAAAATTAGCGCAGTATTTTAAAGACTATCATATCACTTTGAACTTAACGAACTTAACACTAACAGGTTCGGAAATGCTGATCCGGATTATGTTTTTTAACTTTTTTTGGTTTGTTTCATTAGGTGAAAGTCTAGATGATCTCTATTTTAGCGATGATTTAAAAGCACTATTTGAGTTATACGAAGCGGAACATCTGAAAGATAAATATGCAATCGGCAAGAAGCAAGCTATGCTCCATTGTAAAATCAATCTTTTACGAATTAAAGAGGGTCATTTCACTGATATTTATGAATTAACTCCCACTTCTTTTATCCCTAGTGGAACAGATCTTGAATTTTTTTATGATTTCTTTCAACTTGCTAATTTGAAGCTCGATATTTTAGAAATCAATTCCCTTTTTTATTTGTTCTATTATTGGCCTTTTCTAAATTCCAAATCAGATGTCCAATTACCAATCGTGGAACATTCTTATCTGCAGGCGAACAACCATTTAAAAAAAGTCTTGGAAGAGTTTGAAACGCATTGTCAAAAATATATTAGTAATTTCAACTTTCATGAAGAGCCTTCCCTTCATGCGAATATCTACCTTTCATTGTTGAATTTTACTGTATTCAAACAAAAAATCCCTTTAACAACCTTTTTTATTTCTACGTATATCCAAAAGAAATATCCTATGATCCAAATTTTAGCTACTAAAATCGAAAGTTATTGGAAAAAGATTGCGAATCGTAAAAACTTCCTTTGGTTAAAAAATTGTAGTAGTGAATTAGCTTTCATCCAAGCTTGTTTACTTTATCCGTATTATACCAAGCTAGAAGAAGACTATAAATTGAAAGTTGGCTTTATCAACGTTTCAGAATACTTGATCACTTATGAGATATTTAATCTAGGTGAAAAGATTCCTTTTATCGAGATTGAAAAAGCCCATCTGCCACTCACGAAACAGTATGATTTTTATATTATTGGTTCACCCTTGCTTATTCCTCCAGAGCTAGACCCAGCAAAATATGCGGTCATTGATTTTTGTCGTTACAATGATTTTGAAACGGCATTGTATCAACGACTTTCACATGCCCACCATGAAAAATTAAAAAAACAGCTATAAATAAAGGCTTTTGCTCAAGTATCCTACTGGATCTTGAACAAAAGCCTTTATTGTTATTTTGATGCACGTTTTACGTATGTGCCTTCTGTTGTATTGATTTCAAGTAGTTCATCTGTTTCGATGAAGTCTGGAACGTTAACGACTAAGCCTGTTTCCATTGTAGCTGGTTTACCAGAACCAGTCACGGTTGCTCCTTTAATTGAAGGTTGTGTTTCAACAACACGCAAAACAACCGTTGTTGGAAGTTGAACACCAATCACTTCGCTGCCGAAGAATTGAATTTTTACTTCCATATTTTCTAAAATATATTTCATTTCTTCTTCTACAGTCTCTACTGGAATTTCATATTGTTCATATGTTTCAAGATCCATAAAGAATGCTGTGTCGTCCATTGTATATAAATATTGTACTGGTTTCGTATCAATATGTGCTTTTTCAAACTTTTCTTCTGGTCGGAAAGTTGTGTCATATGTTGCTCCTGAACGAACATCTTTTAGTTTCATACGCATCACAGTGTTTCCTTTACCAGGTTTGTGGTGGCTTGCGTCTAAAACTTTAATTAATTTACCGTCTTGAACAAATGTCATACCGGCTCTTAAATCACTTGCTGAGATCATTATTTTTGCTCCTTCTTAACTTAATCATAATCAACTTTATTGTATCAGACAACCGCTTAGAAAACTAGGGAATTATCTATTTTTAAGTTTTACTCTTTGACTTTCTCGTTTAATCATGCTATTTTTAATGAAATTCATTTTTTGGAGGGACTTCACATGACAAACAGCAAATCAAAACAAATGAATATTTGTTGTTGTATGGTGCATAAAAGCAGCATACGATTTGTCATGTCTATTAATAGCCCTTCATAAATTGGTATTGCCTTCTTCCGTTTTCCAATACTTATTTCATGATTTTTTCAAGGAGCTGATTTAATAGTCAGCTCCTTTTTATATTCTATTTTTTTAGGAGGGAATTATGATCATTACAACAATCACCGAAGCAATTGGTTCCACCCCGTTTTTTAAATTTACTGCTAAAGATTATCCTATGCCCCAACATTCAGCTATTTATGCGAAATTAGAGTATTTGAACCCCGGCGGAAGTATCAAAGATCGACTCGGTCATTATCTGATCCAACAAGGGATTCAAACCGGACAGATCACAAAAGAGACAACAATTATTGAACCTACTGCTGGTAATACTGGAATTGGTTTAGCATTAACTGCTTTAAGTTATTCTATCAAAACAATCTTTGTCGTTCCTGAAAAATTCAGTATGGAAAAACAACAAGTGATGAAAGCATTAGGCGCAACAATCATCCATACACCAAGTGAACTCGGCATCGTTGGTGCGATTGAAAAAAGTAAAGAATTAGCAAAAACTATTCCTCACAGCTTTCTACCAATGCAATTTGAGAATTGGGCAAATCCCATGGCCTATTATCAGACGATTGGTCCAGAAATCAGTCGAGAACTTACCGAACCAATCACTAGCTTTGTAGCGGGGATTGGTAGTGGCGGTACGTTTGCGGGCACCGCTAAATATTTAAAGGAACAAAATGCAGACATTCGTTTAATTGGTGTCGAACCAGAAGGCTCAATTTTGAATGGTGGTACTGCTCATAGTCACAAAATCGAGGGAATTGGCGTTGAATTTACCCCACCATTTCTTGCTGGTATCACCATAGATGGTTTTGAAACGATTTCCGATCAAGAAGGCTTTGCTTACACGAAACAACTAGCCAAGCAACAAGGAATACTAGTTGGCAGTTCTAGCGGCGCTGCTTTTGCGGCAGCCTTACATGAAGTCCAACGATTACCTTTAGGAAGTTCAGTGGTAACTATTTTCCCAGATGGAGCAGACCGTTATTTATCAAAAGGAATCTATTCATAAAACAAATAGTCGTTTTGACCGAAATACAGATATAAAAAATTAGGAGGAACAAATAATGCATATTCAAACAAAACTAATACATGGCGGAATCAGTGAAGACCCTACTACTGGAGCAGTTAGTGTTCCGATCTATCAAACATCCACTTATCGACAAAATAGTGTGGGAAATCCCAAGCAATATGAATATTCTCGCTCTGGGAATCCCACACGTTTTGCCCTTGAAGAATTGATTGCTGAGTTGGAAGGTGGAATCAAAGGATTTGCTTTTGCCTCTGGTTTAGCCGGTATTCATGCAGTCTTCTCTCTTTTTCAATCAGGAGACCACATTTTATTAGGCGATGATGTTTATGGTGGTACTTTTCGACTCTTTGATCAAGTCCTAACCAAAAGTGGTCTGGAATATACAATTGTCGATACGAGTGATTTGGCACAAGTAGAGCAAGCCATTCAACCCAACACAAAAGCACTTTATTTAGAAACACCAAGTAACCCGTTATTAAAAATCACTGATCTCCAAAAAAATAGTCAACTAGCAAAAAAACACCAACTGATAACAATTGTTGATAATACTTTTGCCACTCCTTATTTCCAGAGACCACTTGACTTAGGGGCAGATATCGTCTTACACAGCGGGACAAAATATCTCGGAGGACACAGTGATCTCGTTGCAGGTTTGGTTACTACAAATAATGAAACCTTAGCGGATGCTATCGGCTATTATCAAAATGCCATTGGCGGTGTATTAGGGCCACAAGACAGCTGGCTACTTCAAAGAGGAATCAAAACATTAAGTGTACGAATGGCAGAACATCAAAAAAATGCTTTTGCGGTCGCACACTTCTTAAAAGAACGCCCTGAAGTTGAACAAGTCTTTTATCCTGGTTTGGTCACTCATAAAAATCATGAAATTGCGCAAGCACAAATGAGTGGTTATAGTGGCATGGTTTCTTTTACACTAAAAAATAAACAGGCTGCGATTCCTTTCGTTGAATCTCTCCGATTGTTTATTTTGGCAGAAAGCTTAGGTGGTGTGGAAAGTTTAGTCGAACTTCCCGCAGTGATGACTCATGCTTCCGTTCCTAAAGAAAAAAGGGAAAAAGCAGGTATCAAAGATGGATTGATCCGCTTATCCGTGGGAATTGAGTATGAGGATGATCTTATTGAAGATTTAACTCAAGCATTTCAGCAATTAAAAGAAAATTAGCGAATGAAAGAAAAGATAAATTTCATTTCAGATTGCTACACCTACAAAGCAATAAGTGTTAGAATCTAATTGGAAGCACTGTGTTTATCGAAGTTTCTTCTAGTAGATGTGTACTTGATTCCGATAAACAAAAATGATTACCAATAGTTAGGAGCCTTAAGTCATGAAAATGAACGTAGAAAGTTTTAATCTTGATCACACAAAAGTAAAAGCACCTTATATCAGAGTAGCTGATAAAAAAACTGGGGAACACGGCGATGTCATTATCAAATATGATGTTCGCTTCAAACAACCGAATAAAGAGCATATGGATATGCCAAGTTTACATTCTTTAGAGCATTTAACTGCAGAATTGATCCGTAACCATGCTGATTATATTGTTGACTGGTCACCAATGGGTTGCCAAACAGGTTTTTACTTAACTGTTTTGAACCATGAAAGTTACGAAGATATTTTAGATGTTTTAGAACAAACAATGAAAGATGTACTTGAAGCGACGGAAGTTCCTGCAAGCAACGAAACGCAATGTGGCTGGGCAGCTAGCCATACATTGGAAGGTGCGCAAGCACTCGCTCGTGAATTCTTAGAAAAACGTGATGAATGGTCTCAAGTAGAAGCATAATTGACACAGCTATTGAGAAATCCATATATTCTCAGGTATGTCATTTCAATGTTCTATAACAAATCGTTTCCTTATAAGTGATAAGCGAAACTTTTGACAAATAGTTACAAAATAACCATATTTATCAGTAGAAGATAATTTTTAGCTAAGCTCTAAACGAAAACAAGTGATTTTGTTTGATGTTTGGAGCTTTTAAACTATCCTGAGGAGGAAAGATGATGAGTATTTATAATTTTACGGTTACTTTAGAAGATGGAACCTCTTATTCATTAGATAAGTACAAGAACCAACCGATGATCATCGTGAATACCGCAACGAAATGTGGGTTAGCTCCGCAATTCGAGCAATTAGAAGAACTTTATGAGCGTTATCAATCTCAAGGATTAATTATATTAGGGTTTCCTTCTAACCAATTCAAACAAGAAGTTGCTTCTGCCAGCGATGCCGCTCAAGCCTGTCGAAATACCTATGGCGTTACTTTCCCAATGCATCAAATCATTGATATCAACGGTCCAAAAGCAGACCCTCTTTTCGACTATCTAAAAAAACAAGCTCCCGGCACATTATCAAATGCTATCAAATGGAATTTTACTAAATTTTTGATTGATAAAGAGGGGAATGTCGTTGAACGTTTTGCTCCACAAACGACACCTATGAAGATGACCAGTGCCATTGAAGCTGTTTTATAATATCGAATAAC